>DATIGE010000021.1 GCA_035454885.1 bacterium | reverse complement strand
GGATTGCATGACCCGCAGTCCGCCGAGCACGTCTCGCAACTTTCCGGGCCTCCCCCTCCCAGGTTGCAAGTGTCACAGAAGGCATCGCCGCAGGGAGGGCATTCCCCGCAATCGGCCGCGCAAGTGGCGCAGCCCTCTCCAAAACCGCAGTCCGTGTCGCCACAGAGGGACGGCTGACAATCCCGGGGGCAAAACTTCGTGTCGCAGGCCCCGCTGCACGTCGAGCAGTCACCGGGGCAGGAGTCCGATGTCTCGCCGGCTTCGCAGGCGAAGTTGCCGCAAAAGGCTTTCAAAATTGTGATGGATTCGCAACATCCGCCGACGCAATTGGGATAATCGTTTTCTCCGTGCGGCACGCCGGCGAACCAGGCGTCGCAATCGTCGGCCACCTGGCAGGTGACCCCCGAGCCGCAAACGGGGGGACACGCCCCGCAGTCTCCCGGGCAGTTCCCGCAACTCTCCCCCAAGTCAGACTCGCACAGGCAGTTGCCGCAGTTGCTAGGGTCGTAGGACTTGCAAGAGCCGCCAATGCAGACGAAGGGGGGCGAAACGACGCAATCAGAGTCTTGCGAGCAGGTCAGATCCAGCGCGCATTTTTCGCCTGTATTGACGCAACGCTGGCGAACGAAGGCGTCGCAATCCTTCGACGCCGGCGGAACGCCGAGCAGCTCGCATTGGGCCTTGAGGCCGGCGACACATTCCTCCGTGCAGGGCAGCCGATCGGGGGGCGGATTGGGGCCGCATCCTTCTTCCGTGCACGGCGCCGATTCGGGGTTCCGGCACAGGTCGCCGATCCCGTCGCCGTCGCTGTCGACCTGATGGGGATTGTAAAAATCCGGGCAATTGTCGCAGACATCGCCGACGCCGTCGGCCCGGCCGGCGAACGGATCGACGTCCCGATCGGACTGATCCGGATTCGGAACAGCCGCGCAGTTGTCGCAGGCGTCGCCCACACCGTCACCGTCGCCGTCCTCTTGGCCGGCATTGGCCGTTGCCGGACAGTCGTCGCACGCGTCCCCCAAACCGTCGGCGTCCGCGTCCTCCTGCCCGGGATTGGCGTCAAAGTCGCAGTTGTCCTCGAATTCGCCGATCAAGTCGCCGTCCGAGTCGAGGTCGCAGAAGAGGGAACCGTCGTCTCCCCGGCACAGGATCGCCAACCCGCTCTCGAGCAGGCGCACGTTCACGTGGATCAGATCCGGCGGGGTATAGCCGTCCAAGGCCGACCAAGTCCCGCCGAGAATGGCCTCGAACACGGTCATTTCGAGATCGGCGACGCCCAATCCCACGAACAGGGGGGAGGCACCGGACAGGACGACGTCGGCGTGGATCCCGGAGCAGTCCTTTCCGGCGAACCGGCAGGACTCCGGCAGGTCCGGAAAACGGACCTCGAAGTTCAGATCGCCGTTCAGGAGGATGCCGTTGGCCCCGCAGTTGACGAATTCCGCGAGGCCCTTCACCTCGCAGGTCAGAAAGGAAAAGGAGACCTCTCCGCCTTCGGGACAATCTTCGACGAGAACGCTGCCGTCACGGCAGCCGCCGGCGGCTTCGAGCGCCGGCAGCGACGACGATCCGCCTCCCGAGCCGAAGCCCAAGGCGTCCACGGCCCCTTCGACGGACAACGCGGCGGCGGTGGATAGGACGGCGCGCGTCACCTCGGTGTTGCGAAGGATTCCGGTGGGAGACGCGGCGCTCTCGGTCTGCGCCGAACCGCCGCATCCGGCCGCACACCAAAGGGCCGCGTAGACGGAAAACCAGCGTATCGCCCTCCCCCCGGCCATCGTTCACCCCTGTTCTGAAAATCTGAAACGGATTGGAACAATTCTAATACGGAATCATCGTTGACGAAACCAGATTTATACTCATTTTATTATCAATATGATAATGGCGAGCGCCGGACCACGGACCGGTCTAATGGAGGTGCAAGTGCCGCTTGAGGGGCGCCAGAAGTTTGCGCATGCGAAAGCCCAGGCCTTTGGAGGTCTGGTCGATCTGGTCGTCCAGGGCCTTTTGGAAGGCCTGAAGCACCCTTTGGCGTCCGCCGTGGGAGAGGTAGCGATCGCGGTACTCTTCCGGGAGGCTCTCGGCGATGGACACGACGACCTCAGCGGCCTGTTCCTTGCGGCCCCAGGCCTCGTAAAGTTCCCAGAGGATTTCGCGGAAATGACGCTCCTGGCAGGTTTTCTCGAGGTCCGCGAAGGCGGCTTCGACGTCCTGCTTCGCCGCGGGGGGTGACACCTTCAAGGTCAGAAGCCGCATCCGCGCCGCGAATTCCTCGTCGCCGTTGATCGGCAGAATCCTCTCCCAGTGCCGACGCGCCTCCTCCACCTCTCCGCGCTCGTAGGCCAGGTCCGCGAGGGCGAACACCGACCACGTCGCCAGGTCTTCCTGGGAAATGCGCGTGGCGTCGAGCTCCGTCTGAAGAAACAGTTGGCGGGACCGCTCCGGATCTCCGAATTCCCGCTGCCAATAGCCCTCCATGAGGAGGATCCAAGCCGCCAAGGCCGGCTGTTTGGCCTCCGTCGCCGCCTTCTGGCCCTTCTGGAAGGCGTCGTGCGCGGCCTCCGACATTCCCAGGGTCAGATAAACGTCCCCTTGGCGAAGGTAATTGTAGGCGAGATCGCGCAGAGTCCCGAGCCGCTGCTGGTGCGTCAGCATTTTGTGAAGATAAGGAAGGCTGTCCGCGTAGCACCCCTCCTTCACGAGGGCCGTGACGAGATTGCCCATGCTCGAAAAGAGGGAATGCATGGCCCCCGTCCGTTCCGCGAGTTCGGTCGCCCGCATGAGCACCTTGGCGGCTTCCTCGTAGCGGCATGCCTGTATGAGGACGTAGCCCAAACCATTCTGGCAGGAGAGCTCCTCGGAGGCGTCCATCTGGTCGCGCCTCGCCTCGAGACGGTTGCGGTAAAACTTTTCCGCCCCGGGAAGGTCCCCCATGAGGGAAAGAGCGAGTCCCAAATTGTTGTTATTGATCCTGATCCGGTCCTGGGGCCCGAGACGCGGCTCCCATTCCATCGTCTTTCGGAAGCGCTGGGAGGCCTCGAAGGGCCTCCCTTCCTGCAGGTCCACGTTCCCGAGAGCGTTCTCCAGATAAATTCTCTTCTTCCAATCCCCGGCGGGAAGTCCCTGCAGGGCCCGGGCGTAGTATTCGCGCGCCTCGGGGAACCGGCGGCGCTTGAAGGCGATCCATCCGTGCAGTTCCTCCCGTTCCGAAGAAGGATGCGTTTCCAGCCGCCTGAGGAACGAGGCCGCCTGATCGTATTCGCCGGAGAGCGTCAGAAGTCGGACGGCCTCCAGGACGAGTCCTTCCCAGACCGGAGAGGCTTCGCCCACGCCGTCGATGGCGCGGATCAGGCAGTCCGTCGCCGCGGCCACCTGTCCCCTTTCCTGAAACCCCTTCGCGGCCTCCCGAAAATAGAGGGCGGCCTTCTCCACCTCGCCGCACTTGGCCAGATGGTAGGCGATCTCCCGGGGCGAGGCCGTGGGACGAGACTGCAGGCCCTGGGCGATCTTCCGGTGGAGGTTTCGCCGCTTCTCGGGCTGTTCGGTGTCGAGCGTGCGGATCAAGCCCAAAGCGAGCGCCTGGCTGGAGACGCGGAAGGCGCCCTCCCCGACCCCTTCGGCCAAAAGCCCCTTTCGGACGCAGGCCAGGGAATCCAAGACGACGTCCTCCACCGACCGGCCGAGGACGACCGACAATTCCTCAGCCTTCACGGGCCGGAAGAACAGGGCGACGGCGTACAGCACCTCGCGCTCGGCATCCGTCAAGGACGCGACGGGGGCGCGGTACAACTCCCCCACTTCCGGCGGCGGCAGGAGATGCTCCAGCGACTCCCCGCGCGCGAAATGCGGCCCCAGGAATTTCAGCCCCTCCACCATGAGGACGGGCAATCCTCCGGAATAGTCCCGCAGGAGAGCCGCGAGCCCGTCGAGCCCCGGAGCCTCCCCCAGGACCTGGCGCACGTACTCGCCCACGCCCGCGGGGGAAATCCGGCGGAGTGCGACGGAATCTTCAACCTCCTCGTCCATGGACGTGACGATCTTGAGCCCGGGGGCGACGCCGGCCTCTATCCTGCCCTTGAGCTCCGCGAGCAGGGCCTTCATCTCCGAATCGGCCTTGTGGGCGTCGTCCACCATGAAGCAAAAGGGACGCGCCTGAGCCGCGTCGATGACGGCCTCCGCGCGCCGGGCGACCCTCCATCCCTCCCCCATCTCGCTCTCGGGCAACGGCGCCAGCCCCAGCCACTCGCACAACCGGGGCCAGACCGGCACCTGCCAGTCGCCGTTCACCAGGCAGAGCGGGATTTCCTGAAGCTCCAGTGCGTGGCGGATTTCGTCCAAGACGCGCGTCTTCCCCATGCCGCGCTCGCCGAAAACGGTCACGAACGCGGACGCGGCCGGACCGGACCCGTCGCCCAGCTTTTTCAACAACGGCTCGATGACCTCGGAACGTCTCTCGACGAGAGGGCCTTCCGTCGGAATCTGTCCGAGAAGACCTTCCTCCTCCTTGAGATACTTCCGCCCCGTCGAGAGGTTGAGAAAATTGAGGACGACCTTGGCGCTCGAAAAGCGGTCGGAGGGCTTCTTCCTCAAGAGCTTCGAAAGGACCTCCTGGAGGTGCTTGGGAATCCCCGTTCTTTCCCACTCGGCGTCTGAAATCCTGCCTTTCTGATGCCAGAGGATGACCTCTTGCGAATCCATCATCTCGGTGAACGGCAAACCTCCGGCGAGGACTTGAAAGAAGGACATGCCGAGGGCGTAGAGATCGACGCGGTGATCCACGGCGGCGGTCTTGTCGAAGAGCTCCGGGGCCATGTACGCCAGGGTCCCGCCTCGCCCCCCGGTCATCCCGCCGAGCCGGGCGGAGATCCCGAAGTCGACGAGCCGAGCGTGCGGCCGGCCCTCGTCGTCGGCCCCCACCAGGATGTTCTCGGGCTTGACGTCGGAATGGATGATGCCTTGCGAATGGATGTAGTCGAGCGCCGAAAGGACCTGCACCAGGATCTCTTCCATGCCCCCGAAGCCGTCCTTCAAGAGGGCCGGGGCCGCCTTCTGCAGGGGAACGCCGGGGCAATATTCCTGCGTGAAGAAATAGAGGTTCCGTCCGGGGTCGAATCCGAAGTCAAAAACGCGCGCGAGGTGCACGTGGCGGATCTCGGAGAGGATGGCGAACTCGCGCTTGAACAGTTCGAGGAAACCCGGACCCGCCCGGTCGATTTTCAGGAATTTGACCGCGACCGTCTCGCCGGACGCATTGACGCCCTTCCAGACTTCTCCAAAACCTCCCTGGGCGATCTTTTCCTCGGCGCGAAACGGGAGCATTATCAAATATTACATCTTTACGAACGGCCGCGACAGGATCAAAATTTATCCATGAGCCGCCCTCGCCTTGGATGGATTCTGATGGCGATCGCGGCGGGCGGCTGCTCCTCTCCGGCCAGCCCTCCCGGCCCCCCCGCGGAGATCCCAGCCTTGGTCGTCTTTCCCGCCTCGATAACCATCGACGTGTCATCCATCGCCTCGACGTCTCGAGAGGCGGGTCCGGCCGCCTTGGTGGGATCGGGCGGAGAATTTTCGGAGATCATCGCCAGCGGCGGCGACATGGCACGCATCCTCCAGGAAGATGTCCTGGAAGGATTCCTCTTCCCCTTCACGCAATTCGACATCCCCGTCGGAACTGCGGTGAGCAAATTCGAGGGGGATATCGCCCCCCAGGGGCCCGATGTGTTGCCACAGTCCTTCAAATTTGATTTCGGCGACTTCGACTTCGACAATGACGGCTCGCCCGAGGGTTGCACCGGCTGCACTTGTCCGCTCGGTTGCGCCCCGGCGCTCAAAACCTGCCCTTCCGAGGCGGCCCCGGCGGATTTGAGGCCCGTCTGCTTCCGCATTTGGATCCAAAGGGATCCCTCCCTTCCCTTCGAGCGCGTCATGGCGGGCGTCTTCGATGCGCTGCCGACCCCGGACGATCCCGAGACGGACCAAGACGAGGAAAATCCCGGCAAGGGGCGTTTTCACGGCGGGGTCGTCCATTCCGGCGAGGTTGACGGATCCGTCGCAACGGATCGATTTCTCGTGGGCGTCGTCTACGACCACCGCGTTCCCGGACGCCCTTCGGACCGCTCCACCGAGGCCTTCCTGATCAACGATTTTGTCCAGGACGGTGTGATCCAATTCTCGAACAACTTACACATCGACGTGACCCAGACGGGCCGCATCGATCCGGCCGGAAAGGAGTACCTCCAAGAAACGGTCAGGAGCACGGAACGGCAGACGGGAATCGGCGATTCGGGAATCCCAAACGACTTTTTCCAGCAGTACATCGGGCGCTTCCGCGACGATGCCGACTTCTGGAACGGGTCGGTCTTCGCCAGGGACCAGGGGATTGTGACACGGAATGTGACGGACGTCTGCGCCCGGATCTCCACGGGCAACGGGAGCCCGCCGCTCAATTGCGTCGATTTGGACATCGATACCACGGGCGAGGCCTTCCTCGGAACCGCCGAGGAGGCCGATGTGATCTTCTCCGACGATTTTCCGGTCTTGCCGACGTTCTGACGTCTCTTAAATAGGGGGTGGCTCGCAGGTGCACTCGGGTTCGCCATTCGCCCCCGTCGCGCCCGGATCCACGCAGCGGGCGGCCCCGCAGGCACCCGGGGACGGCGCTGATTCGTCGCACTCCTCGGCCGAATCCAGGATCCCGTCACCGCAAACGGCCCCTCCGGGGGGTGATGCGCAGGCGGGATCCAGGGAACAGGCGGGATCTCCGCAACAATCCTGGACGTCGGCGCAATCGATCAGCGAATCGCCGTCGTCGTCCAGGCCGTTCACACAGTCGGTTTCAAAGGCCGAAGCCGGCGCGCAGACGGGACGATCCGCACAATCCGGGTCGTCGCAATTGTTCAAGCCGTCGCCGTCGTTGTCGATACAGTCGTCGCAAAGCTCTTCACCCAGCTCCGCCAGCAGGCAGTCCGGATCGTCGCAGTCGGCCAGGCCGTCGCCGTCGTCGTCCGAGCCGTTGTCGCAGCGCTCAAAGCGGACGCACTGGCAGGTGAAACCGTCGCATGCATCGAAACCTTGATTGAAACAGGGCTGCACGCCGATCTCAAAACCCGCGCTCGGATCGCAGGCCTCTCCCTCGTCCAGAACCCCATTGTCGCAAGTCGTGCACTGACAGGCGACCTGGGAGAAATCGAAATCCTCGATCTCCGGATTGAATTTCGGCGGACCGTCGGGGCCGCAGACCGTTCCGGGCTGGGACCCGCAATCGGCGGTCGAATGGCACTCGTCCGCGACCGCCTTTTCGATCTGACAGATGCAGTCGAAGAAGCAAAAGCTCACGTCCTCGTCCGGGTTATCCTCCCAGGCTTGGCAGACGCGGTCGCCGCAGGTGAAGGGGTGACAAAATTCCGGATCGGGACAGTCTTCAATGCATGGATCGGAATCGGCGCACTCGCCGGCAAGGACGTCGCACAAACCGTCGCCGCAGGTCTCGCCCGCCGGCAGGCCAAAGCAAAGGCTGCGATTGCAGTCTTTCGTACAGTAGTCGAAGACGTCACACTCGCCCGCCTCCGGATCGCATTTGCCGTCGCCGCAGGGGACGATCTCGCAGAGATCACCGATGCCGTCTCCGTCCTCGTCGGACTGGCTGGGGTTATACGTGTCGAGACAATTGTCGGCGAGGTTCGCGACCCCGTCGCAGTCGAAATCGTCCGGCGGCGCGCTTTCCGAGCAGTCGAGGCCGGCCGACTCCGTCTCCCCGCCCTTGCCGCAACCCGCCCCTCCCCCGAAGAACGGAAAAAGAAGCGCCGGAAATAGAATGACGAACACGATTCGACGCATACGATTAGGAAAATTTTACTCCTAATTCATTGGGAAATGAATGAAAATAGAATAGGCAACAGAGGCCTTATCATTTTGAGAATCATCGCAACATGGCGGCGCATCCGTCTGTGGCTCGTCCTTTTTTTTGCGGCCGTGTCGGGTGGTTGTCCTTCGCCGGGCGGCCCCCCGGCCCCGCCGGCGGAGATCCCGGCCCTCGTCGCCTTTCCCAAAAGCGTGGGGATCGACGTCTCGCGGGTGGCTGGAGAAAGCCCCTCCTCCGCCCTCGTCGCGGACTCCGCAGGAAAGGCGCAGTCGGGGATCGATAATTTTTCGGACCTCATCTCCCTGGGCCCGATCACTTTCAACTCCTTCAGCTCCCTTCTGGACGACTTCTTGGGTCCGCTCTCGGACCTCGAGATCCCCGTAAGCCCGACGGTCACGACCTTTGAGGGGCCGATGACCTTCGCACCCGGGCTCGTTGCGGCGGTCAAGATCGACTTCGCCGATTTCGACCTGGACGGCGACGGGGCCTCGGAGGGCTGCACGAACTGCACCTGCCCCACGGGCTGCGCGCCGGCCTTCTCTGAATGCCCCACGGAGGCCCCCGTCTCCCGCTTGAAACCCGTCTGCTACCGCATCTGGCTCCGGGACGTCGGTCAAACGGAATACGTGCGCTTCCTGGCCGGTCGATTCGACCGCTACGCCACGCGCGACGATCCGGAGACGGAAGGAAGCGAGGAGAACGCCGGAGAAGGCCGCTTCCGGATGGGCGTGGAACCGCCGCCGACCCCCGACGGGATGCGCAACCCCCTGGCCCTCGGGGTCCTATACGACCACCGCCATGATACGGACCCTCTGAAAAAAGAGACGGAGTTCTTCATCCTTGACCGGAGATTGGACGCCGGCGGCGCCCCCGTTTCCTCTGACGAGGCCCACGCCCTCGTGACCCAGGAGACGCCCGCCGTCCCCGCGCCGGAGGGGACTCTTCGCAAGACCGTCAAACTGGATCTTCGCAAGACGCCCGACCCGGAGGACGGACCCGGCCTCGTTCAATACATCGGGCGGTTCCGCGACGACCTCGATTTCTGGGGCGGGACGTTCAATCTGCAAGATATCGGGGGCGTGGACCCTAAGACGGTCAGCGGCGAGGACGTCTGCGCCCGCATCTCCACCGGCGAGGAGACCGCGGATGCGAATTGCACCGACGCGGGCATCAGCGTAACGGGCGAGGGCTTCCTCCGGGCGGCGGCAGAGGCGGATAGCTCATTCCCGGCCGGGTTCCCGGAATCACCCACCTTTTAGCGATCTGAGAGAACTGATACACACACCCAACTAACCTTTAAAAATTAAACAACTAATTTGGATCACTTTTTTCTCTCAAAATGATAAACTTCTCTGCAGTGAGCCGATCCGACCTCGCGCACATGAACGGTTCCGGACGGAGGACCCTCGGTCTTGTCCTGTCGGGCGGCGGGGCGCGCGGGGCCTATGAGGCGGGCGTGCTGCACTATATCCGCACGATGCTCCCCCCGAAGATCCGCTACCGCCCTTTCGACGTTCACTGCGGGTCGTCCGTCGGCGCGATCAACACCTGCTTCCTCGCGGCCACCTCCCACGACATGCGGCGCCAGGCGTCGGACGTGCGCCTCCTCTGGGAGGCCCTCCGTTCGGACAACATCTACCGGCGGGATACCGGCGCCTTCTTCAACTTCCTCGCCCGCACCGGACGCGGCGTCATGACCAGCATCTTCTCGAGGAAGAGAGGCCATTTCCACGGTTTCCTGGACACGGAGCCCTTCCTGCACTTCGTGGAGCGGATCCTGCCCTGGGAGATGATATCGAAAAATATCGCGGAGGGGAT
This sequence comes from bacterium, assembly GCA_035454885.1. Taxonomy (NCBI): domain Bacteria; species bacterium. The sequence goes on along the minus strand of DATIGE010000021.1, from coordinate 85,979 downwards.
CATCCGGGCCGTTTCAATCGTCGCGACGAACGTCTTCACCGGGCGCACCGAGCTCTTTATCGAAAAGCACGACGGGGTCGAATACACGGGGGAGTACATCCACCATCTGACGCCCATCCAGCCGCTCCACGCGAAGGCCTCCGCCGCCATCCCCCTGGTCTTCCCGACGGTCCAGATCAACGGCATCGCCTACACGGACGGGGGGCTCCGCCTCAACACGCCCATGTCCCCGGCCATTCAATTGGGAGCGGACTCGCTGCTCGTCATCGGCGTCCACCACCGGGCGAAACACGGCGAGAAGATCCCCTTTCACGGCCAGAAGGGGCATGATCCCGCCCTCGGGCAGGTCATGGGACGCGTCATGAACTCGATCTTCTTGGATCGGCTCCAGTACGACATCGAGCAGCTGGAGAGGATCAACCGGGTCATCGACTGGGCGGAGGAGATTTACGGCAATGATTTTCTGCTGGACTTGAACCGGATGCTGCACCGGAAAAACATCCGCGGCGACATCGCCAACCGCGGCCTGAAACGCCTGCGCGTGATCCGAATCCGGCCGTCCGAGGACATCGGCGAACTTTTCAGCCACTGCTTCCGACGCCACCGCGAGGAAAAGCTTTCCAACTTCGAGAAATTTCTCGTCCGTTTTCTCGACATCGATCCGACGGCGGGCGTCGACTTCCTCTCCTACATCAGCTTCTTGCCCGAATACACCCGGAAACTCCTCGATCTGGGTTTCGAGGACGCGCGGACCCAACACGCCGAGCTGAAAGAGTTCTTCGAGGGATAGGAAACGCGCGAGCTAGGAGATGGGAGTCCCGTCGTGAGGCGGATGAGGGAGATCCTCCTCGACTTTCGGCGGCGGCTTCAACAGGGACACAGCCACCGAAAGACCGAGCAACGAGGCGATCACGGCCAGCGAAGCCGCGATCGGCACCTTGTAGAAGTCAACGACCACCATCTTGACGCCCACGAAGGCGAGCACCAGACCCAATCCGTACTTGAGATAGTGAAACCGCCCCATCATCCCCGCGAGCAGGAAGAACAGCGCGCGAAGTCCCAAGATGGCGAAGATGTTGGAGGTGAAAACGATAAAGGGATCCGTCGTCACGGCGAAGATCGCGGGGATCGAATCCACGGCGAACACGACATCCGTCGTCTCAACGACCACCAGAACGAGGAGAAGGGGCGTGGCCAACAGCTTGCCGTGCTCGCGCAAGAGAAACTTGTCCGACCGGTAGTGATCGACCATGGGGATCACTTTCCGGAACAGCTTGATGATGGGATTCTTCTCCGGATGAACCTCCTCGCCTTTCTGGAACAGGAGCTTCACGCCCGTGAAGACGAGGAAGGCACCGAAGACATACATGATCCAATGGAATTTCTGAATCAGAACGGCGCCCAGGAAAATGAAGATCGCCCTCATGATCAAGGCTCCCAGGATGCCCCAAAACAACACCCGGTGCTGGTTGCGCTTCGGAACGGCGAAATAGGAAAAGATGACGAGAAAGACGAAGAGGTTGTCCACCGAGAGCGCCTTCTCGATGAGATAGCCGGTTAGAAACTCGAGGGCATGCTGGCGGCCGAATTCCACGAACAACAAGGCGTTGAAGGCGAGCGCCATGGCGATCCAGACTAGGCTCCAGGCGAGGGCCTCCTTCATCCTCACCTCGTGGGCCTTCCGGTTGAAGACCAAGAGGTCGAGCGCGAGCATCGAGAAGACGAAAACAAAAAATCCGGCCCACAGTGCGGGCGTTCCAATGCTGGTCATCATGGTGACGTGTTGGACCATTTTCCTTGTCACCATGCCACAAAAAAGTCATCGTACTCGCCATCATGGAAATCTTCCTCCGCAGCGAATCCCTGATCGGCCTTTTCACGCTGACGGCGATGGAGATCGTCCTGGGAGTCGACAACATCGTCTTCATCTCGATCCTGGTCGACCGCCTCCCGGGCGCCCTGAGGGACCGGGCGCGGCGGCTGGGAATCGGGCTCGCTCTCGTCCTCCGGCTGGGACTCGTCTTCGCCATCTCCTGGATCATGCGCCTGACCGAGCCGCTGTTCGGCGTTTTGGGGCGGAATTTTTCGGGCCGCGACCTGATTCTCCTCGGCGGCGGGCTCTTTCTTCTCGCCAAGGCGACCCACGAAATTCACGACAAGCTGGAGGTCCACCACGAGGAAGCGTCCGCCGCCAAGGACAAGCGGGCCTCGTTCGGTCTCGTGCTTGCGCAGATCCTGGTGCTGGACCTGGTCTTCTCTCTGGATTCGGTGATCACCGCCGTCGGCATGGCCCCTCACATCGCCATCATGGTGACGGCGATGGTCCTCTCCGTCGTCGTCATGTTGATATTTTCCGCCGGCATCGGGCGGTTCGTGAACCATCACCCCAGCATGAAGATCCTGGCCTTGAGTTTTCTGATCCTGATCGGCGCGCTGCTGGTGGCCGAAGGCATGGGCCAGCGGGTCAACAAGGGCTATATCTATTTCGCCATGGCCTTCTCTTTGGCGGTTGAACTCCTCAATATGAAGATGAGGAAGAACCAACAGGCTCCCATCGCCCTCCACAATCGATTCGAACCATGAAGATCAAGGCCACGATCGCGACCGCCGGTCTGTTCCTCTTATGTCTTCAATGGCCTCTCTTGCGGTTTTTGGAGATCCCCTTGCCGCCCGTCTCTTCGGCGCTCTCTTCGGGGCTGGCGATCTTCGGCGCCGCCTACGTCCTGTCGTGGGGCGGCGAGCTGGCCCAGATGGAGATCCCCCAGTCGCTCGCCATCGCCTTTCTGGCGCTCGTGGCGGTGCTTCCGGAATATGCGGTGGATCTCTACTTCGCGTGGCAAGCGGGCCGGGATCCCGCCTACGTCCATTTCGCCACGGCGAACATGACGGGTTCGAACCGCCTTTTGATCGGAGCGGGTTGGGCGGCGGTGGCCTTTGCGTACTACGTCAAGAAGCGACGGGGGGAGATCGCCCTCTCGGAAGGCAACCGCGTGGAGATCATGGCGCTGATCCTGGCGACGCTTTACTCGCTCGTCATCCCCGCCAAGGGGACGCTTTCCTGGGTCGATTCGGCCTTTTTTCTCGCGATCTTCGTCCTCTACATCCGTCGCGCCTCTCAGAGCCATCACGAAGAGCCGGAGTTGGAAGGTCCCATGGAGGCCGTTGGGCGATGGCCCCGGGGAAGGAGGATCTTGGTCACCGCCTTTCTCTTCGTCTTTTCGGGCGCGGTCATCCTCCTCTCCGCGAAGCCCTTCGCGGAGGGACTGCTGGACGTCGGACGGCATTTGGGAATCGAGCCTTTCCTTCTTGTCCAATGGCTCGCGCCGCTTGCCTCCGAAGCGCCCGAATTCATCGTCGCCGTTCTCTTCGCGCTCCGCGCACGTCCTGAGGCGGGATTGGGCACGCTGATTTCGTCGAAGGTCAATCAATGGACTCTGTTGGTGGGAATGGTCCCGCTCGCCTATGCCGTTTCCGCGGGACGTCCGAGCGCCATGCCGCTGGACGCCCGGCAGGTCGAAGAAATCTTTCTCACGTCCGCCCAATCCTTCTTCGCCCTGGCGGTCATCGTGAATCTCCGTTTTTCGATCACGGAAGCCCTTCTGATCTTCATCCTCTTCGCCACGCAGATCTTCTTTCCGTCGACGGAGGCCCGCACAGTCTACGCCTTCATTTACCTTGCGCTGGGCCTCGGCTGGCTTTTCGTCGTTCGAGGCCAAGGCGAAGGTCTCAAGCAGGTCTTCCGGAAAGGGGCCTTTTCGAGTAAGATAACTCACACCTAGCGGTGCGATGAAGGGCTTGGATTTTAGGAGGATCTTCAACGTGAAAAAACTCTCGGCCGAATGGGATTCCCCGCTCTTTCGCGAAATTCAAAAACAGTTCGAGATCACCGCCATGAAAATGTCGCTCGATGAGAACGTTTTCTATCGTCTGCGCGTCCCGGACCGCGCCCTGATCGTCTGCGTCCCCTTCCGCATGGACGACGGGACGGTGCGGGTCGTGTCGGGTTACCGTGTCCACCACAACGACAGCCTGGGCCCCTGCAAGGGCGGCATCCGCTATCATGAAGACGTGAATTTCGGCGAAGTCTCGGCGCTGGCCATGCTCATGACGTGGAAGACGGCCATCGTGGGCCTCCCCTTGGGCGGCGCCAAGGGCGGCGTCGCCATCGACCCCCGTCCCCTCTCGCGCCAGGAGCTGCAACGGATGACGCGCCGCTATACCGCGGAGATCATCAACTTCATCGGTCCCGACAACGACATCCCCGCCCCCGACATGGGCACCAACGAGCAGGTCATGGCGTGGATGATGGACACCTACAGCCAGCTCAAAGGCTATTCGGTGCCCGGCGTGGTGACGGGGAAGCCCATCGCCCTCGGCGGGTCTCTCGGGCGGAAAGAAGCCCCGGGCCGGGGCGTCGTCTATTGCATCGCCGAGGCCGCGGAACGGCTCGGTTGGAAACTGGACGGCATGACCGCGGCCGTTCAGGGTTTCGGCCAGGTGGGGGGCGCGGCCTTTCATGCCCTGAGGGAAGCGGGTTGCCGCGTCGTGGCCGTCTCCGACTTCTCCGGAGGGGTCATGAACACCAAGGGGCTCGCCTATCACGACCTCCTCGCCTATGTGGAAAAGAACGGCTGCCTCAAGGGCTTTCCGGACGCCGACAGCATCACCAATGAAGAGCTGCTGACGACGAAGTGCGACATCTTGATCCCGGCCGCCACCGGGGGCGTCATCACCAAGGACAATGCAGGGAAGCTCCGCTGCCGGATGCTGGCCGAGGGCGCGAACGGTCCGACGACGAACGATGCCGACAAGATCCTCGCGGAGCGCGGCGACGTCTTCGTCATCCCGGACGTGCTGGCCAACGCCGGGGGAGTCACGGTCTCCTACTTCGAGTGGGTCCAGGACCTCCAAAACTTCTTTTGGTCCGAGAAAGAGATCAACGAGAAGCTCCACACCATCATGCGCAAGGCCTTCGCGGAGGTCTATGACGAGGCCCAACGCGAAAAGGAAACCATGCGGACCGCCGCCCTCACCCTCGCCATCCGCAAGATCGCCGCCGCGATGCTGGTGCGGGGGCTGTTTCCTTGATCCCATGCTGACTTTATGAAAACATTCGTCGCGGCCGTTCTTCTTCTCTCGTGCTCGGCGGCGGCCTCGGCGGAAACCTTGAGCCTGAAAGAGGCCCAGAGGCGGGCGGGCGGAGAGTCTCCCACGGCGCTCGCGGGGGAGGCGGCGGCGGACGCCGCCAGGGCCGGCGTCGACGGGGCGAACGCCCAGTTTCTCCCCCAATTGAATATCTCGGAGACCTATCTTCGCACCGACGACCCCGTCGCCGTTTTCGGCGGCAAGTTGCAGCAGGGAAAATTCGGCGCGGCGGACTTCGCCCTGCCCTCCCTGAACAACCCATCCCCCATCAACCACTGGATCACGCGCTTCGAGGTGAATCAGCCGATCTTCCGGAGCGGATCGGACTGGGCGAAACGGCGCGCGGCGGTGGAAATGTTTCATGCGCGGACACACCTGACCGCCTTTGAAAAGACCGGGGCGAAGCTCGCCGCTACGCGCCTCTACTATGCGGCGGCGGCCCTCTCGCGTCAGATGGCAGCGCTGAACGATGGCATCGGCCGTTTGCGGAGACTCGAATCCTCCTACGAGCTCGCGGAGGCCAAGACCTCGGCCTCGACCACGAGCCATCTCGTGGCGCGCTCGGTGCGGCTGAGCTTGGAGGCGATGCTCACGAGGTCGGACGGCGAAAGAAAGAAAGCCCTCCGTGATTTGAACGCCCTCATGGGACAGGACCCCCGTACGCCGCTCGTGCTCTCCGATCCCCTGCCGGCCGTCCGCGCCCCCGAGCCCCGCAGGGATTTGGGACCCCGCGGGGCGCGCGAGGACATCCGGGCCTCGGCTTCTGGGAAGGAGGCCGCCCGAGCGAACAAGGACGCCGCCCTCCGGCGCTGGGGGCCGGAGATCCGCGCCTTTGGGGCCTATAACCTCTTCACGGGGAACTTTCAGGACTCGGAGACCTCCTACGAGGCGGGATTCCGGCTGGATTGGTCGGTCTTCGATTGGGGGCGCCACGGCGATATCCGCAGGGCCAAGGCGGAGGCCCGCCGGGCCGAGGAACTCCATCGCGGCGCGGAGCTTCAAGGAGTTGCCGACCTCGAGAACGCCCGGGAGGGCCTTTCGTCGGCAGTGGCCGCCTACCGCACGCTCTCGAACGCGTCGAAGACGGCGGACGAAGGACTCAACGTCGCGGCGCAGCGGTATCAGGAAGGGACGCTCCCCCTGATGGACTACGCCCAGGCCGTCCAGAACTGGGTGGAGATGCGTCTCCAACTCGTGGACGGCCATCTCGCCGCCGCGCAGGCCTCGGCCGAGTATGATTTCCAAAGGGGGGACCTCTGATGGGACGCGCCGTCCGACTCGGACCCTCCGGCCGTCTCGCGGCCTTCTTCGCCGAATCGAAGCTGACGCTCCTCGTCGTTCTGGCCTCGCTCCTCTTGGGATTCCTGGCCGTCGCATTGACGCCCCGGGAGGAAGAGCCTCAGATCGTCGTCCCCATGGTGGACGTGATCATCCCCTTCCCCGGGGCGGCGCCGCGCGAGGTCGAGGAGCGTGTGACCACGCCGGTGGAAAAAATCCTCTGGGGAATCCCGGACGTCGAGTACCTCTATAGCCGCTCCCTGGCCGGCCGTGCGCTCGTCACGATCCGTTTCAAAGTGGGAACTCCGCTGGAGCCCGCCGTCGTCCGCGTTCATCACAAGCTGCGCGAACACTTTCCCGAAAAACCGGAGGGCATCGGGTTTCCCTTGGTCCGCTCTTATACGATCGACGACGTTCCGTTTCTCGCCCTGACCTTTCACGGCGGCGGGAAGGACGGGTACGGCTTGCGGATGATCGCCCAGGAGTTCGCGAGGGACCTGGCCGAGGTCCCGGACGTGGCCCGGATCGAAACCTTGGGCGGCGAACCACGGGAGGTCCGGATCGAACCGGATCCGGAAAAAATCGCCGCGACGGGCGTGAGCCTTTTGGAGTTTTTCGAACCGCTCGTCTCCGGAAACGTCGAAGGCCGGGCCGGAGTGACGCACGGGACGGATCCCGAAACGATCGTTCAGGTCCAAGGCTTTTTCCGTTCCGCCGAAGAAGTGGGCGATGTCGTCGTTGGCCTCAAGGCCGGGCGCGCGGTACGCGTCCGCGACGTGGCCCGCGTGATCGACGGCCCGTCCGAGCGGGTGGACGCCGTCCTCTTCGCCGCGAAGGAAACCGCGCCCGAACCCGCCGTGACGCTCTCCTTCACCAAGCGGCCGGGAACCAATGCGACCGCCCTGGCCGAGCGCGTTCTCAAAAAAACGGAGAATCTCCAGCCCGCCCTCCTGCCGCCGGGCGTGTCCTTCGACGTGACCCGCAACTACGGCGAGACGGCGCGGGAGAAATCCAACGAGCTGATCCGGCATCTCCTCCTCGCCTCGCTCTCCGTCGTGACCCTCATCGCGTTGGCCTTGGGCCTCCGATTCTCGCTCGTCGTGGGCGTCGCCGTGCCGGTGACGCTCTCGCTGACCCTCCTCATCTATTACCTCTTCGGGTACTCGCTCAACCGAGTCACCCTCTTCGCCCTTATCTTTTCCATCGGCATCCTGGTCGACGACGCCATCGTCGTCATCGAGAACATCCACCGCCACCTCCACGATCCGGAGAGGCGCGAAAAGGGGCTGACGCGGATCATCATCGAGGCGGTCGACGAAGTGGGCAATCCCACGATCCTCGCCACGTTCACGGTCATCGCCGCCATCCTGCCCATGGCCTTCGTCCGCGGTCTCATGGGGCCTTACATGCGGCCGATCCCCGTGGGCGCCTCGCTCGCGATGCTCTTCTCGCTCGCCATCGCCTTCACAATCTCGCCGTGGGCGGCTCTCAAGGCCCAGCGGAGGCCCTTCGAGAAGAATCGGAAGAAAGAGGGCGAGGAGGCGACGCCCGCGCGCCGCTCTTTTCTGGACCGGACCTACTATGCCGTCATGGGCGGTCTGATCGATCGTTGGCGATGGAGGACGGGTTTTGGCGCGCTCATCGCCGCCTGCTTGACTATCGTTGTCCTGCTGGTGGGCTTCAAGGTCGTCCGCGTGAAGATGCTCCCCTTCGACAACAAGAGCGAATTCCAGGTGATGATCGATCTCGACGCGGGACGCCCGCTGGAGGCGACGATCGCCACGGCCAGCGAGATGGGCGACACCCTCAAGACCGTTCCCGAAGTGGAGAATTATCAGATCTACGCGGGGACAAGCGCCCCCGTGAACTTCAACGGCCTCGTGCGCCATTACTTCCTCCGCAAGGCCCCGAATCAGGGCGACATCCAGGTTAATCTCAAGGCCCGCGGCGAACGAAAGCGCCAGAGCCACGAAATCGCCCGCGACGTGCGCGCCTCCCTTGAGGAGATCGGCAAACGCCACGGGGCGCGGGTCAAGGTCGTCGAGATCCCGCCTGGCCCGCCGGTCCTCGCAACCCTCGTGGCGGAGGTCTACGGGCCGGATTTTGAGGGGCAATTGAAACTGGCCGGGGAAGTGAAAAAGATCTTTCAATCGACGCCCGGTGTCGTCGACGTGGATTGGATGGTGGACAACCCCCAACCCAAGGACCTTCTGGAAGTGGACCGCCGGGCGGCGTCGCTCCGGCGCGTGCCCGTCGACCGGATTTTTGAGGCGCTGAGCGCGGCCTTCGCGGGAGCCCGCGCGGGTCTCGTCCATCTCCCGGAGAACGGAACGACGGTCCGCGAACCGGTCCCGATCGTCATCCGTCTCCCTGAAGAGGACCGCGCCTCCCTGGAGTCCGCCTTGAACCTGTCCATCCCCGCCTTGGACGGCTCGTTCGTTCTCCTCAGCGATCTGGTCCGGACGGTTCCGGCCGCCGAGGACCTGGCGATCGATCACAAGAACTTGAAGCGCGTCGTCTACGTCATCGGCGACGTCGCCGGCCGCGAGGAGAGCCCGATCTACGCCCTGCAGGCGATGAACCCGAGGATCGATGGCTTACAGGCGCCGGATGGAAAACCTATCGACCGGCGTTCGATCGAGGCCCCTGAAATCACCGACCATTACGGAATCAAATGGAACGGCGAGTGGCAGATCTCCTACGAGGTCTTCCGCGACCTCGGCGCCGCGTTCGCCGTCGTCATGGCCCTGATCTTCCTCCTGGTCGTCGGGTGGTTCCGTTCCTACATCGTCCCAATCGTCATCATGATGCCGATCCCCTTAAGCCTCATCGGCATCATCCCGGGCCACTGGATGTTCGGGGCCTTCTTCACCGCCACCTCGATGATCGGTTTCATCGCCGGGGCCGGGATCATCGTGCGCAACTCGATCATCCTGGTCGACTTCATCGAGCTCCGGCTGCGCGAAGGGATGCCGCTCCGTGAGGCCGTGATCGACGCGGGCGCGGTTCGTTTCCGCCCGATGCTCCTGACCGCCGCGGCGGTCGTGGCGGGGAGCTTCGTCATCCTCTTCGATCCGATCTTTCAAGGTTTGGCGATTAGCCTTATGATGGGAGAGGTCGCGGCGACGCTTCTGTCGCGTTTCGCCGTGCCTTTTCTCTATTACGCCGTCGCCGGCCGCAGGCGAGCAAAGGAGCTCTTATGAAACGTGAACACATCATCCGTCTCTTCGCCGGGACTCTGGTCCTGACGGGGCTCGCGCTGGGCTATTGGGTTCACCGCGGCTTTCTCCTGATCCCCGCCTTCGTCGGCGCGAACCTCTTTCAGTCGGCGCTGACGAAGTGGTGCCTCATGGAGGTCATCCTCAAGAAGCTCAACGTCGGCTCGGAGTCCTAGTCAGGCACGCGGCTTGTTTGCTTGACCCCAAAGACAACTTCGCGTAGTTTTACTCGCTTCACAAGGAGATGCGCATGAAGAAACAAACCCGATGGATCGGCCCGATGGCCGTCATTTTTTTGTCCTTGCTGTTCCTCTACGCCTCCGGCCCTTCCGGCTGCGGCAATGAGAACTGCGGCAACGGCATTCTTGACGAAGGCGAAGCCTGCGACGACGGCAACACCGTCGACGGCGACGGTTGCAACTCCTTCTGCGAGAACGAGGAACCCGCGGGAACCGGCGGAGCCACCACCGGCGGCACGACGACCGGCGGAACCACGGGCGGAACGACCGGGGGTTCCTCGGGAGACGAATGCGCGACGGATGCGGACTGCCCGGCCTCCCTCGCGTCGCCCGCCGTCTGCGACGATCCCGAGACGTGCCAGGGCCACCGGGTCGAGGGCAAGTGCTCGGGGGGCGTCTGCCGCCCCACCAGCATCCCGGACGACAGCGCCTGCACACCGGCGAGTTTTACCTTGGACTGCGGGTCCAATCCGGGCGTGAGCTGCACGGGAACTCCGACGCAATCGGAGCCCGTTTGTCCAGTCGAGGTCTGCAACGACCTGAGCGACAACGACGGCGATGCGCTGATCGATTGCGCGGACACGGTGGATTGTCCCAACAGCACGACCTGCAATCTCAATCCCGGCGTCGGCTTCTGCAGTGGAGGCATCTGCAGCGATTAGTTTCATTCTAAGAACAAGGAGATTCCATGAACGCTCGAATTCGATTTTTAGTGGCCTTCCTCCTGCTGGGAGGGGGTATCACCCTGCTCTCATTCTCAGGTCCCTACGGCTGCGGCAAGGAGAACTGCGGCAATGGCATTCGGGACGAAGGCGAGGCCTGCGACGACGGCAACACCGTCGACGGCGACGGCTGCAACTCCTCCTGCGAGAACGAGGAACCCGCGGGAACCGGCGGAACCACCACCGGCGGCACGACGACCGGCGGAACCACGGGCGGAACGACCGGAGGTTCCTCGGGAGACGAATGCACGACGGACGCGGATTGCCCGGCCTCCCTCGCGTCACCCGCCGTTTGCGACGATCCCGAGACCTGTCAGGGCCATCGCGTCGAGGGCAAGTGCTCGGGGGGCGTCTGCCGTCCCACCAGCATCCCGGACGACAGCGCCTGCACGCCGGATGTCTTTACCCGGGACTGCGCCCCGTATCCCGACGTGAGCTGCACGGGGACGCCGACTCAATCGCAGCCTTTCTGCGAGGCCGAGGTCTGCAACGACGGCTCGCCCGAGGCGAATGACGACGACGACGGCGACGGACTGATCAATTGCGAGGACACGACGGACTGTCCCGACAATACGCCCTGCACGCGCCCGACCGGCGGCCTTGCGGCCTGTTGGTCGCAGATCTGCCAGGACTAAAAGAGGATCCACTCATTGTGCCTCCAGGTCCGGTAAGCCGGGTTGGAGGCACAATAGTTTTCCAGGCGGATGACCGGCGTTGCCGCCGTTTGGGTCGACCTTCGGGAATCCAGGACCAGGTCAAAATCCGTGAAGCGGGTCCCATGCTCCGGCGACCGGCACAGGGCCCGCGCCCGGTTCCAGTAGACGATCGGATCGCAGTGAATCCTCGCGGCCATCGGCTTGTAGAGGTTCATTCTTGCCGACGACCCGTCGGGCCTCCTCAAAACGGCGTAGGCCTCGCACTGGACCAGGGCGTCGAACATGTGGACGCCGAAGAGCCGCCCTTCCCCCGTCAGCGCCGAATCACCCGGCATGAAATGAGGGACGAGCTGCGCCAGTGAGAAAAGCGCCAGAAACGCGTAGCCCCATTTCGTGAATCCGCCCGTGAAAGCGGGGGCCGATCGAAAACTCCTGTCCAACGGGTAAATCGCCAGGAGGCAGAACATGAGCGTCGGATAGAAGAATCCCACCACCGGCCAGGACATGACGTGGAAGAGAAGGAGCTGGGCGAACGTCCCCCAAAAGATCCACCCCTTTCTCGCGAAAATGCCCCAGACAAGGACGATCTCCAGGACGACGACGTAGGTGCAGACGACGGGCAGCCATTTTCCCGCGAAGAACCAAAGAGGCAGGTAGAGGGCCGCGCCGGACAGCCACTCGGGATCGAGCTTTAAGAGGCCCGCCCAAAAATAAAAGAACGCGATGAGGACCTTGAGAAACCGCCGTTTCTCCGGAACAAAAAGGAAGGCGAACGACGCGACGCCCGCCATATAGTGCTGGTTCAAGCGGAGCTGGAAGTCCTGAAGCACGATGGCTAGCTTGAGAAGCGTCAGCCCCAAGACGAACCACCAGGCGAGCGCGGCCCATCTCCTGCGAGCGAAGAGGACCATCGACGCGACCGAAAGCGCCAGATAGGCCCGGAGCAGCCAATAGACGCCGTCGGGAGACAGGAAGCGGGCCCGGAAACAATCTTCCCAAAACGGCCAGCAGATGACCTCGCGCGAGGTCAAGACCGTGATCAGGTCGAGCGGCCCCTTCCACCAAGTGATGAAGGTGAGGACGTGCGTGAAGGCGAGAAGGGCCCCGAACGCGCGCAGGACGGGATCGTCACGGATTTCTTCGATATGACGGCGAATCCACATAGTTGATTGCCCCGCTCTCCGGATCGCGCGCGATGGGGGGACCGTAGCTCCCGACTCTCCTGCGCGTCCACCACTTCCCGGCCGCAAGGAGCGTCCTCAGGTCGGTCGACTGATAGAGGTAAATATGGGCGCGGATTCGCTCCGGTCCCCCTTGAGGAAACGGATTGTACGCGAAAAGACGCGAGACCGGCCCCGAGCCTTCGATCAGGCGCCGGGCCGTGCGCAGAACGAATTCGTTCTGCCAGTAGGGCAGCACACCCGGCCGCTCCAAGACCCTCTGCATCTCCCTCTCGAAGCGGTCGCTCAAGGGGGACAGGAATTCCGGCCGCCGGTCAAGACGCTGGGTCTGCCAGCGGTATCCATACTCCCGCCACGTCGCCCCGCCGTCGTCCGAGCCCTCCAAGACCAAGATGCGCCTCTCCCTCTCGATGAAGGGATAGAGAATGTAAACATTCGCGCTTCGGAACGGGGCGGCCGTCTCCAGCGCCTTCGCCACGGGTCCGGGCATCGTGAGCCCGGGAAAGATAGGAAAACTCAAAAGAAGCGCAAAACCGATCAACATCTGGGGGAGGAGCACGAGACCATAAGCGGCTTCCTTCCAACGCGAGGTCCGGACTTTTGACAGCGGGTATCCCACGAACAGCAGGCCCAGGCCGATGGAGAGGTAATTGAAGGCCAGGAAGTTCCCGGAAAGGATGATTCCGGTCTGCAGGCAGAACCACAGGACCAGTGCGATGAACCGGGCGCGCCGTCCGCAGAATAGGAGGAACGGCGCGAAGCACTCGCCCAAGAGCGTGAACGCCGTTTCAAAGCGATGAAAGCCGTAGGGAAGTTGCGAAAACAGCCAGCCCACCCAAGTGGGGAACGGCATGTTTTGGTGGAAGTAGGCCATGGCGTCCAGATCCCTCCAGACGGGGTCGGGACTGACCGCCTTGGCGAGTCCCGTCTCGAACATGAGACGGAAAAGCAACCACAGGTGCGCAAAAAGAACGACAAATGACGGCGGGTCCTGTTCCCCCAGATAGGGTCTGCGCCCGGACGGCGCCAGAAACCAACCCAAGAAGGCGCATTCCAACAGCAGGCCATCGGCCTTGTACCAAGTGAACTGCGGTGACACGCTCGCGATGGAAAGAAAGACCATCCAGCAGACGGCGAGACCGATCCGGTTCCACCGGTTCAAGACGACGAGCAGCGAACCGCACAGACCGAGGCCGACGACGATGAAGATGCAAGTATCAGACGTACCCAGCCAAAGTAGAGACGGAGTCCTCAAAAAAGAGGTTTCGGCCAGGATCTCCGAGGCGGGGAATAGGCCCTGGGGACCGATCAATCCAAGAATTTGAACCAGGAGGGAAACAAACGTCGCAAAAAAACAAAAACCCAAGACTCGAAGGTAAATCCATCGCGCCTCAAGAATGCGAGTCGGATGGCGCATTCACCCGCCCAGGTAGGCTTTTTTGACCTCGGGATCGCTCATCAGTTGGGCGCTCGGTCCCGAGGTCTTGACGGTCCCCGTCTCCAACACGTAGGCGCGGGCCGTGGATTTGAGGGCCAGGTACGCGTCCTGTTCCACGAGCAGGATCGTCGTCCCCTTCCGGTTGATTTCGACCAGCACCTTGAAGATCTGCTGGACCAGCGCCGGCGCGATGCCGAGCGACGGCTCGTCCAGGAGAAGGAGCCTCGGACGCGCCATGAGGGCCCGCCCGACCGCGAGCATCTGCTGCTCGCCGCCGGAAAGAGTCCCGGCGTTCTGCGCGATCCTTTCCCTCAAGCGGGGAAAAATCTCCATGACATGATCCAGGTCGGATTTGATCCCGGAGGCTCCCTTGCGCCCGTAGGCCCCGAGCTCCAGATTCTCCAAGACCGTCAGGTTCGAAAAGACCATCCGCCCCTCCGGCACCTGGGCGATGCCGTGCGAAACGATCTTGTGCGGCGCCAGGGTATGAAGGGCGATGGCCTCCCCCCCCGCCGACGGACCACGATATTCGATGGAACCGGCCGACGGCCGAAGGATGCCGGAGATGGTGCGAAGCAGCGTGGTCTTGCCGGCCCCGTTGGAGCCGATCAGGGCCACCATCTCGCCCTCCTCCATCCGGAGGCTAACCCCCTTCAGGGCCTCGATGGAGCCGTAACGGACGTGCAGGTTTTCGATCTCCAGGATCACGCGGTCGTCCCCAGATACGCCTCGATCACCTTTGGGTTCTTCCGGATCTCCTCGGGGGTGCCTTCGGCGATCGTTTCCCCGTAATCCAGCACGAGGATTCGAGGACAAAGGTTCATCACCACGCTCATGTCGTGCTCGATCAGGATCACGGCCAGACCGAAGTCCCGGTGCACGCCGCGGATCAAGTCGATCAACTCCTTCTTTTCGGTGGGATTCATCCCCGCCGCCGGTTCGTCCAGGAGAAGGAGCCTCGGCCGCGTCGCGAGCGCGCGCACGATCTCGAGCCTTCGTTGGTCGCCGTAGCTCAAACCCGAGGCCGTCTCGTCCTTCAGGCGCTCCAAGCCGAAAAGCCGAAGCAGGGCGCAGGCGCCGTCCCGGTCCGCCTTCTCCTCCTCTTCATAAGAACGGACGCGGAAGGCCGCCGCCGCGAGCGAGGACTTGAGCCGCGCGTGAAATCCGGCGAGGACGTTTTCCTCGACGGTCAGCGCGGAAAAGAGCCGGATGTTCTGAAAGGTGCGGGCCACGCCCAGGCGGCTGATCGCGTGGGGCTTGAGCCCGTTGACGCGCACGCCGCCGACGAAGAGGGAACCTTCCGTCGGTTCTGAGACCCCGGTCAAGAGGTTGAAAAACGTCGTCTTGCCCGCACCGTTGGGTCCGATCACGCCCACGAAGCCCCTCTCCTCCACGTTCAGGCAAAACCCCTTCAGGGCCTGAAGCCCCCCGAAGCGCACGCCGGCGTTTTCGGCCCTCAAGATCGGTTCCGCCGTCACGGTTTCACCCTCCGGATCCAACGGAGTTCCCTTTGGCCCATGAGCCCGCGCGGCCAGAGGATCATCATGACGACGAGGAGCAAGGCGTAGAAGATCATCCGCCACTCGCTGGCGATGCGGAGGAGTTCGGGCAACAGGGTCAGGAGGGCCGCCGCGACGAGCGAGCCCGTGATCGAGCCCAAGCCACCGAGAACGACCATGACGACGTATTCGACCGACTTGAGGAAGCCGAACGAGTTGGTGTGGAGATAGGTGTTCAAATGGGCGAAGAGTCCCCCGCCCACCCCGGCCCAGAACGACCCGAGGACGAAGGCGAGCACCTTGTAGCGGGTCGTGTTGATCCCCACCGAGCGCGCGGCGACCTCGTCCTCCCGCACGGCCAGGAAGGCCAACCCCTTGAGGGAATACACGCCCCGCGCCATCAAGACGGTCAGGACGAGGAGGGCCGAAAAGATCCAAAAAAAGTTGGAGGACTCCGGGATGCCGGTGAATCCCCTCGCCCCGCCCACGAACTCCAGGTTGAGGACGATGACCCGGATGATCTCGCCCAGGCCCAGGGTCGCGATGGCCAGATAGTCCCCCTTCAGTCGCAGGGTCGGGATGCCGACGATCAGCCCCGCCAGGGCCGCGGTCGCGCCGCCGGCCGCCAGAGCCGTGACGAAAAAGAGCGGGCGCCACGCCCAGTCCGGGAGGATGGGAACGAGGCCCAGCGCGTCCGGGTTCAGGTGGACCGTGAAGGCGGCCGAGGCGTAGGCCCCCAGAGCCATGAACCCGGCGTGGCCGAGCGAGAACTGGCCCGTGTGCCCGGTGATGAGATTCAGGCTCACCGCCATCACGGCGGCGATGCCGATCGTGTTCAAGATTTGAAGGTGGTACGGGTTGATCCAGGGCGTCGCGAATTCTTGGACGACCCAGCAGGCCAGGATCCCCGCGGCGATGACGGAGACAGGTTTGCGGAGGATCCCCATCAGACTTTATCCGAGACGGATTTTCCAAAGAGCCCGCCCGGACGGACGAGCAGAATGAGGATGAGAAGGACGAAGGCCAGGGCGTCCCGGTACGTCGAGGACACGTAACCGACGACGTAGGTCTCCGAGAGGCCCATCAGGAGCCCGCCGGCGAGCGCCCCGGGAATGTTGCCGATCCCCCCCAAGACCGCCGCCACGAAGGCCTTCAGCCCCGGCATGATCCCCATGAGCGGCTCGACCTTGGGGTTCGCGATGCCGACCAGGACGCCCCCGGCGCCCGCGAGCATCGATCCCAGGACGAACGTGAAGCTGACGACGGTGTCGAGCGGGACGCCGACGAGCTGGCTCGCGACGTGCGAAAACGAAACTGCGCGCATCGCCTTGCCGAGCCGCGTCTTCACGACGATGAAACGCAGGACCGCCATGAGGACCAAGGCGACCGCGAAGATCACCGCCTGGATCCGGCCGATCACCGCCCCGCCGATCTCGAAGAGCGGCTGTTCCGGAATCAGCGGCGGAAAGACCTTGGGGTCGGCCCCGAAGAGAAGCTGGCCGCCGAATTCCAGGAGAAGCGAGACGCCGATGGCGGTGATGAGAGAGTTGATTCGCGGGGCGTTCCGGAGCGGGCGGTAGGCGGCCCGTTCGATCAAAAAGCCCAGGACGCCGCAGACCGCCATCGAGCAGGCGAGAACCACCGGGAACGCCGCGCCCGCCGGAAGTCCGCGGGTGATCAGATTCCCCGCGTAGTAACCAGTCATGGCGCCGATCATGTAGACGTCGCCGTGAGCGAAGTTGATGAGACGGAGGACGCCGTAGACCATCGTGTAACCCAGGGCGATCAGGGCGTAGATGCTGCCCCAAGCCAGCCCATTGACGGTTTGTTGCAAAAATTCTGACATGCCCTACGGTTTGACCTCGGCGTGGAATTTATTCGCCCCGTTCTCGATCTTCATGATCACGAGCTTCTTTTTCGCGTTCCGGTTCGCGTCCATGGTGAGCTTGCCGGAGACGCCCTGAAAATCCGCCGTCGCCGCCAACGCATCGCGGATCTTCGCCGGTTCGGCGCTCCCCGCGCGCTTGATCGCGTCGTAGAGGAGACTCGCGGCATCGTAACCCAGCACCGCCATGGCGTCGGGGACAATTCCGTACTTCGCCTTGAATTTTTGGATGAAGGACTGGATGACTGGGTCCGGGTCGTCGGCCGCGTAGTGGTTCCCGAAGTAGCTGCCCTCCACCGCCGCCCCGCCGATCTCGATGGTCTTGGGCGAGTCCCAGCCGTCTCCGCCCATCAGCGGGACGGTGATCCCCAACTCCCGGGCCTGGCGCGCGATCAAACCCACTTCGGTGTAGTAACCCGGCACAAAGACCCCGTCCGGGCTCTGTCCCTTGATGGCCGTCAATTGGGCGCGGAAGTCGATGTCACCCTCGGAATAGGACTGAACCACCGTGATCTCGCCGCCCTCCGCCTTGAAGGTTTTTTCGAAAAAGTCCGCCAGGCCGACCGAGTAGTCGTTCTTGACGTCCTTCAAAACCGCGACGCGCGAAAGCTTCAGGTCGTTCCTGGCGAACTTGGCCATCGCCTCGCCTTGAAACGTGTCGACGAAACAAGCGCGGAAGATGTAGTCGCCGATCTCCGTCACCTTGGGATTGGTGGACGCCGGGCTGATCATCGGAATCTTCGACTTTTGGCATTCGGGCGCGGCCGCCAGGCTCCGCGACGACGCAACTTCCCCGATGACCGCCACCACGTTGTTTTGCTTGATGAGTTTGAGCACCGCCGTCTTGGCCTCTTCCGGCCGGCTCTGGTCGTCCTCGGTGATGACCTCGACCTTCTGGCCCAAGAGACCCCCGGCGGCGTTGACCTCCTCCGTCGCGAGCATCGTGCCCTGATGCGAGCTCTGCCCGAAGGTGGCCGTCCCCCCCGTGAGGGAGCCGTATTCGCCGACGGGAATCGTCTTCGCGCCCGGTTTGGCGCATCCGCCTCCGCCGAAGGCTACGGCGGACACGGTCCACATGAGGGTGAAAACGACGGACGGGAATGTTCGTCTCATAAGTGCCTCTCTATTTTTCGGAGTATTCTTTCCGGTAGATGTCGATCAGCGTCAAGAACAGCGCGAGCATGATCGGCCCCAAAAAGACCCCGATCAGGCCGTAGAACGTCAACCCGCCCAGGATCGCCAAGAAGAGAAAGAGCGTCGGAATCCGCGTCTTCTCGCCGATCAGGATGGGTTTGAGGAAATTGTCCACCATGCTGATGACGAGCGCTCCCCACAAGAACAAGATCAACGCCTTCACCCAGCTCCCCGAGAGAAAAAGATAAAAGGCCGACGGGCCCCAAACGACAACGGCCCCGCCGATGGGCACCAGCGCCAGAAACGCGACGAGCAACGCCAAGAAAACGGGGAACGGCACGCCCAGGATCCAGAAAGCCACCCCCGCCAGCACGGCCTGAACGCCGCCGGTCACGACGAGCCCGCGCACCACCGCCGAAACCGTCACTTCCAGGCGGTTGAAAATGGCCTCCTTGTTTTCGCGGGTCATCGGAAAAAGATCCTTGATGCCCCGGGCCATGGCCTCTCCGTCCCGGACGAAGAAAAAGAAGATGATGACCGTCACGATATAGTTGAGCACGAAGAAGAGGAAGTTGGTCGCGCCCGACCGGATCTGCCGGACGATGGCCTCCGAAACGCCCTGCGCGGTGCGGCCGAGGAGCGGCAGGATCTCGATGTCCAGCGCCGAGGTTTTTTCGACGATCTTGTCCCACACCACGCGCAACGGGGAATCCAGGACGCGGTTCCAGGCGGCCTCATATTTCTTGTCCGTGATCCACGCTCCGACATCCGCGTAGAATTGGAGGATTTCGCGGACAAGCGTTCCGGAGAAGAAAATCATGGGCCCCACGGTGAGAAGGAACACCACGAAAACCGTCGCCAAAGCCGCCAAGGTCTTCCGGTTCTTGAAGAGCTTCAGAAACCTCTTGTGGAGCGGATAGAAAACGATGGTCAGCACGATGGCCCAGAGGATGGGCGTCAGGAAGATCTTGAAGACCCCGACCAATTGAAGAAAGATCAGTACGAGAAGGACAAAAAACGAAAGAATGAAGATCTGCCGCTGCGTCATTGCCGCTCAGTAGCCGCTCTCGGCCTCGGACGGTCGCGTCGCGGGGGCCTCAGGCGCGGTCTCGGGAGGCATTGGGGCCTCCGGCTGCGCCGCCGGCGGCTGCGGCGCCGGGGCTGCCGGCTGCGGAACGGCAAGCTGCGGCGGGGGGGGCGCCTTCTTCTCGAAACTGCACCCGGATGCGAAGACGAGCGCCGCGAGGACGACAAGACAACCGGAATTCTTCATGATCTCCCCCTTCTCGTCCTCCCCTGCTATCATCCGTGGACGGATTTGTCCATATTGACGATCCGCCGGGATTCGTCTACTCAGTGCCCCCTACACCCTGCGGGTGCGAATCGGTCTTGGGATCTTAAATGAGGTGCGAAACGTGTCCACCGTCCTCGAGGGCGTCGGCCGCCTCTTCAAAGTCGCCTTCGGACTCCTGGCAATCGCCGTCGGCGTCTTCGTCGTGGGCACCAGCGTCCTCTATTACCACTTCGCCAAGGACCTGCCCAAGCTCGGGGGCATCGCCGACTACAAGCCCCTGCTCGTGAGCGAGGTGTTCGCCGACGACAATTCGAAAATCGGCGAATTTTGGCAGGAGTGCCGCTATCTCTTGCCCTACGAGAAGATCCCGCGCCGCGTGATCGACGCCTTCGTGGCGTCCGAGGACGAGCGTTTTTGGGACCACAAGGGCGTCGACTTCAAGAGCATCCTCCGGGCTTTTTTCGAAAACCTCCGGGCGGGCAAGGTCGTGCAGGGAGGATCGACGATCACCCAGCAGGTCACCCGCTCCCTCGTCCTCTCTCGCGAGAAAAGCTTCGACCGCAAGGTGAAGGAGGCCATCCTCGCCACGCAGCTCGAGCAGAATTTCACGAAGGAGCAGATCCTCTACATCTATCTGAACCAGATCTTTTTGGGGAACCGGGCCCACGGCGTCCAGGCCGCCGCGCGGAATTATTTCCACAAGGACATCACGGAGCTGACGCTTGCGGAGACGGCGATGATCGCGGGACTCCCCTCGGCCCCGACGGCCTTCTCCCCGCTCGTCAATCCCGCCATGGCGCGCCTGCGCCAGGAGCACGTGCTCTCCCAAATGCTCGAGAATCGGTACATCTCGAAGGCCGAATACGAGGAGGCCCTGAAGGCCCCGCTGACTCTCTATCGCGCGGGCATCGACAAGGATTTTAACGACCTATACGCGCCCTATTTTGTGGAACACGTGCGCCGGACGATCGAGCAGAACTTCGGCCAACAGACGCTCTACGGGGGAGGACTCAAGATCCACACGACGGTCAATCTCGCCGACTACCAGGCCGCCGACCGCGCCGTGAAGCGCGGACTCTTGGAGGTGGAGCGCCGCAAGGGCTTCCACGGGCCCGTGGAGAGGGTCGCGCCGGACAAGATCCGGGAATTCGCGGACCAGGTCCACCTGCAGCTCACGGAGTTGGACGAACCGATCCGCATGCCTCCCAATCCGGAGATTCCCCCGCTCTCCACGCCCATCGAGGAAGGCCACATCTACCGGGGCGTGATCTCGGCCGTGGACGACCAGGGCACCGCGACGGTGGTCGTCGGTCACGCGGAAGGGACAATCCCCCCCGAGAACCGCAAGTGGACGGGGCGGACGCCCAAGGTCGGCGAAATCTACTGGGTCCGCCGGACGGCCGACGGCGAGTTCACCATCGAGGTGGAACCCAAGCTCGAGTCCGCGCTCTTCTCCTTCAATCCCCTGACGGGCGAGGTGAAGGCGATGATCGGCGGCTTCAGCTTCAAGCGCAGCGAGTTCAACCGCGCGACCCAGGCGATCCGTCAGCCGGGATCGGCGTTCAAGCCCATCGTTTATTCCGCCGCCCTGGACAAGGGCTACACGCCCGGCACGACGGTCATCGACGCCCCGGTCGAGTACAAGGTGGGCCGCAACCGGTTCTGGAGCCCCGAGAATTACAGCCGCAAGCACAACGGTCCCATGCCCGTGCGGAGCGCCATCACGCATTCGAACAACGTCATCGCGGTCAAGGTCTTCCACGACATCGGCATCGACTACACGGTGGCCTACGCGCGTAAACTCGGAATCTCGACGCCCATCGCGCGTTACCTTTCAACGGCCCTCGGGGCCTCGGATGTGACGCTCTTCGACCTCACGCGCGCCTTCGCCACTTTCCCCGCGGGAGGGGTCAGGCCCACCCCCCTTTTCATCCGCAAGATCGTGGACAAGGACGGCAACGTACTCGAGGAGAACCGGCCCGCGGTCGCGGATGCCGCGCACGTTTTCGACGTCCCCGGGAGCGGCTCCGGCGCGGGCTTCAACGGCGAGCTTCTGGCGGAGGGCGAAAAGGTCATCGAGAAGGAGAATCTCAAGGTGACTCCGGAGGAAAAACGCATCCTCTACGGAGCCTCGATCCCGCCGGGACACGTCATCAGCCCTCAGACGGCCTTTCTCATGACCAACCTTTTGACGGACGTCATCGACCACGGCACGGGATTCAAGGCAAAGTCCCTCAAGCGGCCGGCGGCCGGCAAGACGGGGACCACCAACGACGAGTCCGACGCCTGGTTCGTCGCCTTCACACCCGACCTCATCACGGGCGTCTGGACCGGCTACGACAGCCGCAAGAAGATCGGTCCGGGCATGACTGGCGGCGTGGTTTCGGCGCCTATCTGGCTCTACTACATGGAGGAGGCGTTGAAGGATCGGCCGGTCTTGGACTTCGCGAAGCCCGCGTACATCAAACTCGCCAATATCGACTCGATGACGGGAGGCTCGGCCCTGGAGGACGCGGCTCCAAAACCCGAGGATCTGGCGATTCCCAGTGGCGAGGCCCCCGCGAGCCGGGGCGTGGATTTTCTCTTTAAGGACTTAAATAATCTCTAAGGCCCCGCCAACGAACAGCCGCCTCCGGACGACCCCGAAGAGGTCGATTTGGCCGCCGAGGCGGCCACGTCCGATTTGGGTTCTCCCGAGGAATCCGAAGACCCCACGGAAGCCCCCACGGCCGCCAGAGCCGCCTTCAAGTTGAGCGATCCGCCGCTCACCGTCTTGCCGGAAAGCGACGGGGAGGCCGTCGCGGTCTCCATGAGGACGTTTCTGACTTCGGCGGGGCTGAGAGAAGGCTTTTGGGCCAGCAGGAGTGCGGCCGCGCCGCTCACGACGGTCGCCGCGACCGAAGTCCCGGCGGACGAACTGAAGTCCCCTCCGATCGCGGTCGACAGGATGCCCATTCCCGGAGCCGCCAGGTCGACGGAATTGGCGCCGATGTTGGAGAACGAAGCGAGCACCCGGTCCGCATCGACCGCCGCGACCGTCACGACCCCCGGCAAATCAAACGACGCGGGATACAGGGGCGACGCGTCAAGATCCTGCCCCGCGTTGTTGCCGGCGGCCGCCACGAAGACAATCCCCGCGCTCACGGCGTTCTGAACCGCCGTCTGCAGGAGATTGACCTTCTCGGGCGTCGAAAGGCTCATGACCCAACTGGCGTTGATGACCTTCGCGTTGTTTTCTATTGCGTAGTTGATCGCCTCCACGGCCGCAGCCAGCGAGGCTTTGCCGTCTGCGTCCGTGATCTTGAGCGGCAGGAGGTTCACGTTCCAGTTGATCCCGGCGATTCCGATCCCGTTGTTGCCCACCGCGCCGATAACCCCCGCCCCGTGCGTCCCGTGCCCTTTGTCGTCCTGGTTGTCGGCCGTTGCGGCGTTGAAATTATAGCCATTGGCGTCGTCGATATACCCGTTGCCGTCGTCGTCCGTCGCGTTGCCGGGAACTTCGCCCTCATTGGTCCAAAGATTGGCCTGGAGGTCCGGATGGACGAGATCGATGCCGCTGTCGAGGATCGCGACCGTCAGGTCGGGGCTGCCCGTCACGGCGCTCCAGGCGTCCAGGGCGCCGATGTCGTACGGGGCGTCACCGTTCAAGAACGTCTGATCGGCGAAACGGGCGTCGTTCGGGACCGTCGCGAGGGTGATGTCCCCCTTCTCCGTGGCCAAAGCGCCGTCGATCAATCCGCGATTCATCAATTCGCCGAGCGTCCTCTGCCACGGCGCGGACTTGAGGTCCTCCGGAAACTCCGCCCCTTCCTTCAAAAGAATCAAGCTCTCTCCGCACCGGTAGAACGAGGCGTTCAGGCGACCCAGCCTGTGGCAACGCGGATCCGGCGCCGCCACGAAAACCGGACGCTTCAAGGCGGTCTGCGCGGCCGGCTGAGCCGTCACGGACGGCATGGATGGCCTTGCGGCCGGTTCCGGCCTCATGGGCTGCATGCTGCGGCTTTGGGGAAGCGGCGGCACGGCGGCGACTTGGGGCGGTCCCGCGCGCTTGAGGATGATGACCAGGGCCAATACCAAGACCGCCGTCGTCGCCGCAATGGCGGGAACCAGAGGAAAAGGCCATTTCTTGCGATGATGGGAATGACGACGGGAGACGCGTCTTTTCACCGATTGATTTTAACCGAATTCGGCCTGAGGCGCCAGACAATCAATTCGATAAATCAATATTTACTTACTTAAAAAGGCCTTTAAAACCAGATGCTTATTTTCTTGGGCGCCCGCCCGGATCGCCCTCCTCGTAATGCGGGGCCTCTTGGCTGGATTCCTGCACCCTGACCTTCGAACCCTCGGGGATCTCGAGGTGGAATTCGACACGCCGGTTTTCCGCGCGGCCGGCCTTGGTTGCATTGTCCGCGACCGGCTTCGACTCTCCCATGCCGACCGCGCTGGCCTTTTCGGCCGGTATCCCGTGTGAGGTCAGGTAATTCATGACGGCGTTGGCCCGCCGTTCCGAGAGCTTTTGGTTGTACGCGTCCGTCCCGTAGCTGTCCGTGTGGCCTTCGACACGCACGGCGACGACATTCTTGCTTTGGATGGTGCGTATGATTTCATCGATGACGGGATACGACGACGGCTTGATTTCGGCCTTGTCGAAGGCGAAGTGGATCTTGTTCGTCGTGATGACCTCTTCGCGGACCGGTTTGGGCGCCGGCTTCAAATCCCAAGCGTAGGAAACGCCGATGAGCGCCCGCCACGTGGGAACGCCGTAACCGTTCGTAATCCCGAATCCCCCGCCCACGTGCGTGATGAGTCTCCGGTTCTCACCCCACTTCTTTTGAAGAATCGCCAGGCCTTCGATCGGCGATGAGATGTTCTCCGTCGCGAACTTCCGGAAGTTCGTCGAACCGAAAACTTCGAGAATGATGTTGAAGTCCCAGTCCTTCACGATCGGACGCGTGAAACCGAGGCCGTAAAGGAGCTCATTCTTGACGATTAGATTCGTGACCTGCTCCCTCTCCCGGAAACGCCCGCCCACGTTCAGGTAAAACCGGTTCGCTTTCCACTGGGCGTCGCCCACCAGGATCGCTCCGCCCGTCAGGTTCTCATCGCCGAACCAGACCGACTGGCGGCCCGTCGGGACGGTGACAAACGGAACAAACGCCAGCCCCAGGCCGGTGGAGGTCTCGTTCGCGTCGAAGACCCTAAACTTCATGTTGACTCCCAGGTCGCCCGGATCCCCGCCTCCCCGGTCCCGCGTCGCGATGAACGTCGGGGCGATGTCGTGGTAGATGTTGAGCGGCATGTCGACGTTGATCGTCCACCAATTAGTCAGGCCGTAGGAGACCAGAAAATCCGCCGTCACGAACCGGTCGACGATGCCCAGGACCCGGCTCGTCGTGCCGGCGATGGTCAATTCAAACGGGTGATGGGCGAAATTGACGTTGAGGCCCGCCGCCAGCGTGTATTTAGGCAATGTTTCGGAGGTGAAGAGCTGGTAGCCCTTCACGTGCCCCGTGCTGGGGCGGAGGAGTTGGACGTTCAAGGCCCAGGATCTTGGAAGCGCGGCGAACGAGACGGCGAGGACACCCACTACGAGGCACAGCGTCTTTTTCATAAGCCCCCCCGGGCTTGCACTTCTGCTTCTGTATTATGATGATGGGAATGCCCTTTACCTTATTTTGGACTCGACGGCAATAGGGAGCATCCGCTGCCCAGCTGATCCCCCGCCACGCCGATGCTGACTACGGTCTTGAAGGTCTTTTCCTGGCAGCTCCCGGAGTCGCCCACCGTGCAGCTCACGGTGATCAGACCGTCCGATTTCGGATCGAGGGGCGTCGGGATCGTGTAGGTCACAACACCCTCGCCCAGGGCCACCGTGCCCTCATCCACCGAGCAGGTTGTCGTGAAATTATCCCCTTCGGGATCGACGATCGACACCGGGATCGTGATGACACCCTTGGTCTTCTCGGCCGCACCGAACAGAACCTCGGGGGGTTCGTTTCCGGGAAGGGCGATGCAGCTCGCCAATTCGCCTTCGTCGTCACAGGCGTCCCCGGCGCCGTTCCCGTTGGAGTCCGCCTGGTCCGGATTGGCGATGTCGGGGCAGTTGTCGCAGGCGTCGCCCAGGCCGTCTCCATCCGAATCCGACTGACTCGAATTGGAATTCTTGGGGCAGTTATCGCAGGCGTCGGCGACCGAATCCCCGTCTCCATCCACCTCATCGTCCCCGCCGGTGCAGACGTCGCAAACGTTCGGGATGTGGTCCCCGTCCGTATCGGGCAGGGGGACGGATACGCAGCCCACCGCCGGATCGCACGTCTCGCCCGTGCACCGGTTGTTGTCGTCGCAGTTGGGAGGCGTACCCGCTTCGCATGCCGCTCCATAGACGACATCGCCGTCCAGCAAGAGGACGCATTGCTCCAGACCGTTGCAGGCATCGCCGTCGGTGCACTCGTTGGTCACGTCTGGCGTATGCACGCACGGGTCGACGGGCTGCGTCTCGCTGATGAAGCGAGCAACCTCTTTCTGGCCTGCATTCGGATCGCAGGAGTCGTCCGTGCAGGGGTTTTGGTCGTCGCAGATCGGCGGTACGCTGCCGAGGCATTCACCCTCGCTGCAGACATCGACGGTCGTGCAGGCGTTGCCATCGGAGCATTCATTGCTGTCGTCGTTGGTTTGACCGCAACCGGATTTCGGATCGCAGCTCTTATCCGTGCAGGGATTGTCGTCATCCGGGCATTCGGCCGAGATGTCGGTGCCGACACACTCCCCGCTCGAGCAGGCGTCGCTCGTGCAGGCGTCGCCGTCCGAGCATTGATTGGTGTCGTCGTTGGTTTGACCGCAACCCGATTTCGGATCGCAGCTCTTATCCGTGCAGGCATTGTCGTCATCCGGGCATTCGGACGAGATGTCGGTGCCGACGCATTCCCCGCTCGAGCAGGCGTCGCTCGTGCAGGCGTTGCCGTCCGAGCATTCGTTGCTGTCGTCGTTGGTTTGACCGCAACCGGATTTCGGATCGCAGCTCTTATCCGTGCAGGCATTGTCGTCATCCGGGCATTCGGCCGAGATGTCGGTGCCGACGCATTCCCCGCTCGTACAAGCGTCACGAGTACAGGCGTTCCCGTCGTCGCAGGAGTTCTGATCATCGGCGGGATGCGTGCAGACACCTTCGGAACAGACGTCGTCCGTGCATGCGTTATCGTCGGTCGTGCACTCCGTCCCGTTGTCCTCGTTGTTGTCCTGACAGGTCCCGCGTCCGTCGCAGGTATCCGGATTATCACAGTCGGTATCGCTTTCATCGCCGCAGGCGGTCCCGGAATCATTATAGATGTGGATACAACCGTTTGTTTCGAAATTTTCGTCTTGGACGCACGTCTCGTCCCCTTCCTCACACCCCGAAGGGTTGCAGACGTCGTCGGTACAAGGGTTGCCGTCATCGCAGGATCCATTGTTAGGCGAGTGACCGCAGCCCTCTACCGGATCGCAACTGTCGTCCGTGCAGGTCTTTTCATCGTCGCAATCATGGGAGGCATAATGGCAGCCATCCTCCGAATTACAGCTGTCGTCAGTGCATCGGTTGTTGTCGTCGCAATCGTGCGGAGAATGACCGCATCCCTTTTCCGCATCGCAGCTGTCATCGGTGCAGGCATCTAAATCGTCGCAACTAATCCCGGGAAACTCGCACTGGTCGTTGTCCTCGTTGCACGTGTCCGTGGTGCAGACGGTTCCGTCCGAGCATTCGGTGGGTTGACTCCAGTCGCAGCCCGTCGCCGGATCGCAAAGATCTTGGGTACAGAAGAGTCCGTCGCTGCAATCCTTGGGACCCCCTGGGACGCAAACTCCACTTTGACAGACGTCGCCGTCGGTGCACTCATCATCATCATCACATGGATCGGTGTTGTTTTTGTTCACACAGACGCCCGCCTCGGAACAAAGCGGATCCGGATCATTGGAACCATTACAGCAGAAATCATCGGTGCAAACATTGTCGTCGCCGCAGCTCGGCGTCGATTTGCAGTCCGGGGTGCAATCGTTGGTGCTGCAATCATTGTCGCCGTCATCGCACTCCTCCTGGGAGCACTGGGGAAGCGAGGAGCCGTCGCCGTTCGTTCCGCAATTGGGATCGGCGACGCAGGGAACTCCCGGCGAAATCTCGGCCTGCCCCTGACAGTCGACCACGCAACATTCATCGGCGACCGGAGGCGAGGTGTTTGGTACGAAAGTGCAACATTGCAGGATGGCATCGCCGCAACTGTCGCAAGTGCCGTAACGATCTTTTCCGTCGGCAACGTGACTTGCGTGTCCTGTTTCAAGAACAGAACGGCTGGCGGCGCAGACTTCGTTGGGGTTGTTGATAATATTGTGGCAGACGCAGGATCGGGCCGCCTCGGCTTCGCTCGGCACCAGGAGCAGGCCAATCCCGAGGACGGCAAATGGGAGGAAGAGACGTCCCAGAATTCTGTAACCGAACGTTACAAGCACTCGGATGACCTTCATAACTCCCCCCAACTTTGTGATTCGTCATCGGGGGCTAGTGCAAGACGTTTACCAATTGCGTCATGAGCACGGGCATCGTCGTTAAGGGCCTGAAAAATAAGGAAACGGCCCCGCCGCGGTGCCGAGAAATCGGGTCAATCAGCACCCAGGCCTTATCAGGCTTTATCAATTTGAGAGGGTTTTGGAGGGATCAGCGGCGACGGCGGGTCTCACCGGGGTCGCCCTGTTCGTAGGTGGGGGCCGCTTCCTGGGATTCGCGGATGCGGACTTTCGCCCCTTCCGCGACCTGAAGGTGGAACTCCACGCGCCGGTTCTGCGCGCGGCCGGACTTCGTGACATTGTCCGCAACCGGCTTCGTTTCTCCCATCCCAACGGCGGTCACCCGGTCGGCCGGAATGCCGTTGTTCGTGAGATATTGCATGACGGCCTGGGCCCGCTTTTCGGAGAGCCTTTGATTGTACTCGTCCGCGCCGTGGCTGTCGGTATGCCCTTCCACGCGAACCTGCCGGATTTCCGGCCTCCCCTTGATCGTCCGGACGATGTCGTCCAAGACGGCGTGCGACGAAGGAAGGATTTCCGAGCGATTGTAGGCAAAGTGGATCTTGCTCGTCGCAATCACCTCTTCGCGGACGGCCACGGGCGCGGGTCTGTCATCCTTCTTGAAATCCCAGGCATACGAGACGCCCAGGATCGCCCGCACGTTGGGCGCCCCATAACCGTTGGTGAGTCCCGCCCCGGCCCCGACGTGCGTGATCAAATTCCGGTTCTCCAACCATTTTTTCTGCAGGACGACCATGCCTTCGAGAGGCGTCGAGATGTCCTGGACGACGAAATTTTTCGACAGCGTCGTCGAACCGAAGACTTCCGCGATGACGTTCAAATCCCACTTCTTGACGATCGGCCGCTGAAAACCGCCGCCGAAGACGAACTCATGCTTGACCGTCAAATTCGCGATCGTCTCCGTCTCGCGGAAGCGGGCCCCGACGTTCAGGTAGAACCGGTTCGACTTCCATTGGGCGTCGCCCGCCACGACGGCACCGCCCGTCACCGAGGAATCCCCGAAAAAGATGGACTGTCTCCCCGTCGGCAAGGTCACAAAAGGCACGACGGCGAGTCCCAGATGAGACCCCGTCTTCTCGGCGTCAAAGATGCGGATCTTGGCGTTCAAGATGAGGTCGCCGGCGTCTCCGCCGCCGCGATCCCGTCCGGACGTCGGGGTCGGGGCGATGTCGTGGTAGACGTTGACCGGCATCCCCAAGTTCAAGGTCAACCAATCGAGGGCCCCATAGGACAGGAGCAAGTCCGCCGTCACGAAACGGTCGACCAGGCCGGTGGTCCGGATGGTCGTTCCGACCGGGACCTGTTCGAAGGGGTGATTGGCCAGATTCAGATTCAGACCGGCGGCCAAACGGTGTTTCGGCAGGGTTTCCGATGTGAAGAGGTGAAACCCTTGAACATGCCCCGTGCCGGGCCGGAGCAGCTGGACGTTGAGGGCGCCGGCCGAACGAGGATGGGTGATGAGTCCGGCTAGGAGAACGACCGCAAGACCGACACCACGGGTCCGCTTGAACATGGAAATCTCCCCATCCACAGCGTGTTAATCCGCAAGACGCCTAAAAAATCTCACCGATCCGAGGAAGGCGGCGGCGGCGAGGAACAGAAGCAGGTCGTCCGACCCCGGCTTGGCGGCATCACCCCGCACCAGATGGCAGTTCCTGCCCGCGGCCACGCCCATGGGAGTCGGCGCCCCGCCGGGCGGTGGAGGTGGCGCATCGGGCGCATCGGCCAACGTCCCCTCCTCGTCGTCGCAGGTTCCGTTGAAATTGGCATCCTGACAATCGTCGCAGGCATCGCCCAGGCCGTCGGCATCGCCGTCGGCTTGACTGGAATTCGAGGCGTTCGGGCAGTTGTCCTCCCCGTCGCACACCCCGTCGCCGTCGGAATCATCAGTCGCGTCCGCGGGACAGACATCGCACGCGTCGGGGGTTCCATCCCCATCGCCATCCGTGGCCGCGCCGGCGCAACTGTCGCAGGCGTTCGGAATGCCGTCCTTGTCGGAGTCGACCTGATCATTGCCGCCGGGACACTTGTCGCAGTCGTCGCCGACGGTGTCGTTGTCGCCGTCCCGTCCGGCGCAAACTCCGCCCGCGCAAACGTCGCCCGGCGTACAGGGGTCACCGTCGTCGCAGGAAGACGTGTTGTCGGAATGCTCGCATCCCGTGGTGGGAATGCAGGCGTCATCAGTGCAAACGTTGCCGTCGTCGCAATCGAGAGGCGCGCTGCCGAGGCAGCTTCCCTGGACGCAGGCTTCCGCGCCGTTGCAGGCGTCACCGTCCGAGCAACTGTTGGTGTCATCCGCTGCGGCCACGCACCCCGTCGCGGAATCGCAGGAATCATCGGTGCAGGGATTCCCGTCGTCGCACACGGGCACCGTCCCCGCATCGCACCCCCCGTTCGCATTGCAGGACTCAACGCCGTTGCAGGCGTCACCGTCACTGCAGGAATTCTCGACGTCGACGACATTGCGGCATCCCTCCACGGGATCGCACACGTCGTCCGTGCAGGGGTTGCCGTCGTCGCACGCACCGTGATCCGGGGTGTGCAGACATCCCTGGGAGGGGTCGCAGCCGTCGGTCGTGCAGTCCACCTGATCGTCGCAATCGGTCGGAGACGTCTGACACCCGAGACCTGCGTCGCAGGCATCGTTCGTGCAGGCATCGCCGTCGTCGCAGCTCAAAGTGGGAAAGAGACATCCCGAGGAGGGATCGCAAGTATCGGTCGTGCAGAGGTCGCCGTCGGAGCAGGCGATCGTGCTGTGACCGCAGCCCAACGTCGAGTCGCAGGTGTCGTCCGTACAGGCGTCCTGATCGTCGCAATCCAGAGGGACGCCGGCTTGGCAACCGGATTGCGGATCGCAGGTCTCCGTCCCGTTGCAGACGTTGGAGTCGTCGCAACTCAACGGCGTGCCGGTCCCGCACGAGCCGTTCGCGCAGACTTCGTCGCCGTTGCAGGCGTTTCCGTCCCCGCAGGCGTTCGTCGTAAAGGAGCAACTGTTGTCGCAGCAATCGGCCGCGTCGCCGTTCCCGTCGTCGCATTGCTCTCCCGATTCCACGACGCCGTTGCCGCAGACGGGACAGGAGCCGCAATCGGCCGAGCAGTTGTCGCAATCCTCGCTGCCGTTACAGACGCCGTCGACGACGCAGAAGGGCGCGCAGCGGCACCCGTCGCAGTCGCACGTGCTTCCGTCGGCCGAGCAACCCGTGATGCCGGCGCAGGCCGAGGCCGATCCGTCGCATTCCTCCGGCGGGGTGATACTCAAGTCGCCGCAACCGGGACAAACGCCGCAATCTTGCGGGCATGTGTTGCAGTCCTCGCCCGCGACGGCGAAACACACGCCATCGCCGCATTCGCACCCGAACGGCTGATCTCCATGGTTGTCCCGGTGCGTGTCTTCGGCGGAACCGTCCGTGCAGATGGTCACACATCCGCTGCCGGTCATATGACTGAAACAGGTATCGCCGGCCTGGGCCTCAATGGGAAACGCCGCGGCCGCCGCATACAGGCCGATGGCCATCAGGACGCTAGGGATGATCCTGGCAACGTACCTCCTACGTCGTATCTCGTGATGTCTTCCGTCCACAGTGTTACCGCCTTCTTCAGGTTCAAAACATCGATTATTTCCAGAGACTTACCGGGTCCAGCGTCACAATGGCCGCGTCGAAGCTGCCATACATCAGAGTCCTTAGATCTGCAATAGTTATCCCCAGGAAAGTGTCTTATTTTGCTTTATACAAGGGGTCCGATGGCGTGCGCCGGACTACCGCGACAATCGAATGAGGCAATTTTCCACGGATTCCGAAAGGCCTTCCAGACTGTAACCGCCCTCCAAGACGAACACCGCCTTGCCGCCGCAGGAGTCCTTCGCGACCTTCAAGATCGCCTCCGACATCCGGCCGAAGCCGTCGGCGGTCACGTTCATGCCGCCGAGCGGGTCGAGGCGATGGGCGTCAAAGCCGGCGGAGACGAGGATGAAATCGGGGCGGTAATCCCGCATGGCCGGGATCACGACGTCGTCGAAGGATTTCAAGTATTCGTGGTCACCCTCCCCGCCGGGGAAGGTCACGTTGAGCGTGTAGCCTTGTCCCTTCCCTTCACCCTCCTCGCGGCGCGAGCCGGTGCCCGGATAAAACGGATAGCGGTGGGTGGAAATGTAAAAGACGTCGCTCCGGTCGTAAAAGGCCCACTGGGTGCCATTGCCGTGATGCACGTCGTAGTCCACGATGAGGACGCGACGGCAATTTTTCGTCCGGATCGCGTGTTCGGCCGCGATGGCCACGTTGTTGAAAAGGCAAAATCCCATCGCGCGGGCCCTTTCCGCGTGATGGCCCGGCGGGCGGACGAAGGCGAAGGCGTTGGCCACTTTTCCTTCAAAGACGGCGTCCACCGCGTTGAGAATCCCCCCGACCGCCAGCCGGGCGGCGTCCCAGCTTCCGGGGGAGGCGGACGTATCCGGATCGAGCGGGACGTCCAAACCCGCCGTCTTTTCGATTTTCCGGACGTATTCGAAGTCGTGGACGAGGGCGATCTCGTCGATCGTCGCGGGACGAGGCTCCAACATCGTCACCATTTTTCCGACGGGCCGCTCGGTGAGGACTTGACGGATGGCGCCCAGACGTTCCGGGCGCTCGGGATGCCAGGGGCCGGTGACGTGATCGAGGTAACGCGCATCCCAGAGGACGCCGGTTGCTGCCATGACGCTTCCATACCACTTTTTGACAACCCTTTCACGGGCGGATATACGAGGCCCATGTTTGGTTTGGGCAGCGGAGAGCTCCTGATCGTCCTCATTCTGGCCGTCATCTTCATCGGCCCGGACAAGCTGCCGTCGCTCGCCAGCAAGCTCGGGCGTTTCGTCCGCCAGGTTCAGCGGACGGTGGACGAAATCAAATCGGAATTCAAGGAAGACGACACGAAATGACGGACACCCTCCGGCTCACCCTCGTGCAACATCTCATCGAGCTCCGGAAAAGGCTCATCTATGCGCTTCTCAGCCTCGGCGTGGGAACGCTGGCTTGTCTTTATTTCTCGAAGGAAATCTTTTCTTTCCTTCAAAAACCGCTCTTGGCGGTGATGCCGGCGGGCTCGGGTTTCATCGCGACAAGCCCACTCGAGGCTTTCATCACCTACCTCCAGGTCGCCCTTCTGGCCGGGACCTTCCTCAGCTCGCCCCTGGTCCTGTATCAATTCTGGGCCTTCATCGCCCCAGGGCTTCATCAGAAAGAAAAGACCCTCGGAGCGGGATTCGTTCTCTTCTCGACGTTCTTTTTCCTGGGCGGGGCCTTGTTCGGTTACTACGGCATCTTTCCAGTCGGATTTCGTTTCTTCGTCTCAGCCCTGGAAGGAACCGGCATCCAGTTCCTGCCACAAATGAAGGACTACCTGGGGTTCATCTCGCGGATGCTCCTCACCTTCGGACTCGTTTTCGAGATGCCGCTCGTGATCGTCCTTTTGGCGCGAGCGGGAATCGTCCGGCGTGAGATGCTCACCAAGGCGCGGCGCTATGTCTTGGTCGCGATGTTCCTCATCGCCGGCATCCTGACGCCCGGCCCGGACGTCCTATCGCAAGTCCTCTTGGCCGTCCCTCTCCTGCTGCTCTATGAACTGTCGGTCTTGGCGGTGAGGGTGATGGAACGAAAGGGTTAGACCACCACGTTTTCCTTGTATTGGCCGAAGACCTTGCGGAGGCTGTCGGCGATCTCTCCCAGCGTTGCCTTGTTCTTCACTGACTCATAAATGAAGGGAATCAGATTCTCGGAACCTTGCGCGGCTTGCGAGAGCGCGGCGAGCGCCTTGTCGGTCTTGGAGGAATCGCGGTGCGCCCGGAAGGCCTTCAGCGCCGCTACCTTCCTGGCCTCCGCGGCGGGATCGATCTTCTGGATGGGATGGCTCCCCTCCTCCTCGATCTGGAATCTATTGACACCGACGATGATCGCTTCTTCGGCCTCGACGTCCTTCTGGAATTTGTAGGCGCTGTTCTGGACCTCGCGCTGCACGAAACCCTTTTCGATCGCTTTCTTCATTCCGCCCAACTCGTCCACTTTCTTCATCAGGACCTTCGCCTCGCGCTCCAGGGTGTCGGTCAGGGCCTCGATGGCGTAAGAGCCCGCGCAGGGGTCGGCGGTATTGGCCACTCCCGACTCATAACCGATGATCTGCTGCGTTCGCAGGGCGATGCGGGCGGACTCCTCGGTGGGGAGGGCCAGGGCCTCGTCCAGCGAATTGGTATGCAGCGACTGCGTGCCTCCCAAGACCGCGGCCAACGCCTGGATCGTCACGCGCACGATGTTGTTCCTGGGTTGCTGGGCGGTGAGCGAGCAACCGGCCGTCTGCGAATGGAATCGGAGCTTGCAGGCGTCGTCAGTCTTGGCCCCGAATCGCTCCTTGACGATACGCGCCCACATCCGCCGCGCCGCCCGGAACTTGGCGATCTCCTCCACGAAGTCGTTGTGGACGCCGAAGAAGAAGGAGATCTGCGGGGCGATCTCATCGACGCTCAGCCCCGCCTTCACGGCCGCTTCCAGATAAGCCACGCCATCCATGAGCGTGAAGGCGATCTCCTGGACCGCCGTGCAGCCGGCCTCGCGCATATGGTAGCCGGAGACGCTGATGGCGTTCCAATTTGGAACTTCTGATCGGCAAAAACGGAAGAGGTCCGTGATGATCCGCATCGAAGGTTCCACGGGATAGATATAGGTCCCGCGCGCGATGTATTCCTTGAGGATGTCGTTCTGGACCGTGCCGCGCAGCTTCTTCCAGGACACACCCTGCTTGTCGGCGACACAGAGATAGAGGGCGAGCAGCGTGGACGCAGTCGCGTTGATCGTCATGGAGGTCGAGACCTGATCGAGCGGGATGCCGTCCAGCAGGGTCTCCATATCCTCCACGGAGTCGATGGCCACGCCCACCTTGCCCACCTCGCCCTTGGCCATCGGGTGATCCGAGTCGTAGCCCATCTGGGTCGGCAGGTCGAAGGCGATCGAAAGCCCCGTCTGGCCGTGCTGCAAAAGGTACTTGTAACGCTTGTTGGATTCCTCCGCGGTCGCGAAGCCGGCGTATTGACGCATGGTCCAGAGGCGGCCCCGATACATGGTGGGCTGGACGCCGCGGGTGAAGGGATAACGGCCGGGCTCCCCGAGGTCCTTGACGGGGTCGCTCTGGACGTCCTCGGCTTTATAGACGCGCTTGAGGGGGAGTCCGGAAATCGTGCGGAATTCGGGTTTTCTCTCGGAAGATTTCATTCGATGACGACTAAGTCCTGTCCGCCCTCGACGGCTTCTCCGACCTTGACCAGGATGGATTTTATCTTGCCGTCCTTGGGGGCGTGAAGCTCGTTCTCCATCTTCATCGCTTCGACCAGAACAACGCCGTCCCCCTCCTTGACCGCCTGCCCGGCCTCCACCTTGAGGCCGACCACGCGGCCCGGCATGGGCGAAGAAATCACCGCTTCGCCCTCAAGGGCGCCCTTGCCGGACGCGGAGCGGGCCTGGAACGGGTCCTCGAGCTTCACGGGAATGGCGTGGGCCCCGATCTCGACCGTCATTCCCTTCTTGTCCTCGCGAACGGCCACCTCGTAGGACTGCCCGTCCACGATGAGCGAATAGACGCCCTCCTCGATCACCTCGACCGAGACCTCGCGCTCCTTCTCGCCAACGCGGAACCTCCCGTCTTCGATCTTTTCGACCGGGATCTTTTCCGCGCCGCCGATGACGGCATTAAATCTCAACGCAGCCCCTCCTTCCGACCCGCCATCTTCCAGGGGGAGGGCCCCTGTACGGGCGCCTGGCCATGCGCCCCTACGCCCTTCTTCCTCATCTGATGAACCACCGCGGCCAGCGCGGCGATGTCCGCGTAGCCTTCGTGCGACTTGCGCTTGAGCTCCGCCATGCTGCGTTCCACGAAACCCGTGTCATAATGCCCCTTGCGGAAGGCCGGATGCGAGAGAACGGCTTCATGAAAGGCGATGTTCGTCTTCACGCCGACGACCTGGTACTCCTTGAGCGCCCTTTCCATCCGAAGGATGGCGTCCGTCCGGTCGCGTCCCCACGTGATGAGCTTTGCGATCATCGGGTCGTAATAGACGGAGATGGTGCTTCCGGAATAGACCGCCGAATCCACGCGCACCCAGTTGCCCTCGGGACTCCGCGATTTTTTGACGAAGCCCGGGGACGGGATGAAGTCCATGTCCGGATCCTCGGCGTAGATCCGGCATTCGATGGAATGCCCTCTCGGTTCCCGTTCCTTCGGCAGGATGTCCTCGAGTTTTTCTCCCCCCGCGATCCTCAATTGCGCGCGCACCAAGTCGATATTCGTCACCATCTCGGTGATGGGGTGCTCGACCTGCAGGCGGGCGTTCATTTCGAGAAAGAAGTGATTCTGGTTCTTGTCGACCAGAAACTCCATCGTGCCCGCGTTCTCGTACTTGGCCTCCTTGCCGAGAATGACGGCGGCTTCGAGCAATTTCTTGCGCGTCTCGGACGTGATGTAGGGCGACGGGCTCTCTTCGATGATCTTCTGATGGCGACGCTGCACCGAACATTCGCGCTCGCCCAGGGCCACGACGTTGCCGTGGCGGTCACCCAGGATCTGGACCTCGATGTGATGCGGCTCCTCGACGTACTTCTCGATGTAGAGGGCCGGATCCTTGAAGGACGACGCCGCCTCGGAGGAGGCCAGGCGGAAGGCCGACTCGATCTCCTCGGGCTTCTGGACCTTGCGCATCCCCTTGCCGCCGCCGCCGGCCCGCGCCTTGAGGAGGACGGGGTATCCGATCTTATCGGCGATCTTCCGGGCTTCCGCGGCGTCCTTCAGGGGGTCCTTGATGCCGGGAACCACCGGGACGCCCACCTTCTCGGCCGTCCGCCGCCCGGCGATCTTGTCGCCCAGCATCCGCATGGAATCGCCGCGCGGGCCGATAAACTGGATGCCGGCCTTGCGGCACTCGTCGGAGAAATCGGCGTTCTCGGAGAGAAATCCGTAGCCCGGATGGATCGCCTCGGCCTTCGTCTGCTTGGCGACCTCGAGGATCTTTTCGGCGACGAGATAGCTCTCCTTGGCGGGCGCCGGGCCGATGCCGTACGCCTCGTCGGCGAAGCGGACGTGGAGGGAGGCCCGGTCGATTTCGGAATAAACCGCCACCGTCTGGATGCCGACCTCGCGGCAGGCGCGGATGACCCTCAGGGCGATCTCTCCGCGGTTGGCGATGAGGACTTTCTTGAACATCGCTAGAGGGGGATGTTCCCGTGTTTCTTCGGGGGATTCTTGTCCCTTTTGTCCTTCAACATCTCCAGGGACTGGATGATCTTGAACCGCGTCTCCCGCGGAAAGATGATTTCGTCGATGTATCCCAGTTCCGCCGCCTTGTACGGATTGGCGAAGGTCTTCCGGTAATCATCGGTCAGCTTGGTCTTTTCGGCCGCCGGGTCCTTCGCCGCGTCGATCTGCTTCTTGAAGATGATGTTGACCGCCCCGTCCGGGCCCATGACGGCGATCTCGGCGGTCGGATACGCGAAGTTGACGTCGCCCCGCACGTGCTTGGAGCTCATAACGTCGTACGCCCCGCCGTAAGCCTTCCGCGTGATGACCGTCACCTTCGGCACCGTCGCCTCGCAAAAGGCATAGAGGAGCTTGGCGCCGTGGCGGATGATGCCTCCCCACTCCTGGTCCGTGCCCGGCAGGAAGCCCGGGACGTCGACGAAGGTGACGATGGGGATATTGAAGGCGTCGCAGAAACGGACGAAGCGCGCGCCCTTGACGGAGGCGTTGATGTCGAGACAGCCCGCCAGGACCGCGGGTTGGTTCGCGACGATGCCGACCGGACGCCCGCCCATGCGCGCGAAACCGATCAACATGTTTTTGGCCCAATGCGCCTGCACCTCGAAGAAGCTCTCCTTGTCCACGATCAGCTCGATCAGCCCCTTCATGTCGTAGGGCTTGTTCGCGCTGTCCGGGATCCATTCGTCGAGCTTCGCCTCGGCCCGGTCGGGCCGGTCGTCAGTCGGAAGAATCGGGGGATCTTCGGTATTGTTGGACGGCAGGTAGCCCAAC
The DNA here is from genome assembly GCA_035454885.1 of bacterium. Taxonomy (NCBI): domain Bacteria; species bacterium. The sequence goes on along the minus strand of DATIGE010000021.1, from coordinate 47,690 downwards.
AGTTTCCGGATCTGGCCCAAGAGCTCGCGGTCGTCTTCGGCCACCCAGTGGGCCACGCCCGACTTCGTGTTGTGGGTCATGGCGCCGCCCAGGTCCTCCTTGCTCACCTCTTCATGGGTCACGGCCTTGATGACCTCTGGGCCGGTGATGAACATGTGGCTCGTGTTCTTCGCCATCAGAATGAAGTCGGTCATGACGGGAGAATACACCGCCCCGCCGGCGCAGGGTCCCATGACGCCGGAAATCTGGGGGATCACGCCCGAGGACAGGACGTTGCGCAGGAAAATGTCGGCGTAGCCCGCCAGGCTCATGACGCCTTCCTGGATGCGGGCCCCGCCGGAGTCGTTGAGGCCGATCACCGGGGCGCCCACCTTGGCGGCGTGATCCATCACCTTGCAGATCTTCTTGGCGAAGACCTCTCCCAACGATCCGCCGAAGACCGTGAAGTCCTGGGCGAAGACGAAGACGAGACGCCCGTCGATCTTCCCGAAGCCCGTCACGACGCCGTCGCCGGGAATCTTCTGCTTGTCCAAGCCGAACTCATCGCAGCGGTGCGTGACGAAACGGTCGACCTCGACGAAGGAGCCGGGATCGAGGAGGAGGTCGAGCCGCTCCCGGGCCGTGAGTTTGCCCGCCGCGTGATGCTTGTCGATGCGGTCCTGACCGCCGGCGGCGAGGGCCTCCTGAGTGCGGCGTTCCAGCTCGTGAATTTTGTCTTTGATCGGCATATCTTTGAGGAAGGGAAGTTCTGCCAACCACCCCCCCTTAAAGTCAACATCATTTCGGCGGACCCTCGTCCTATCGAGGCGCCTCAAACGAGTACGGCTTCACGCTCGGCAAATCGAAAAAGATGGACTGGGCCGCCAGGAGTTCCACAAGCGGCCGATCGTCCGTGGAGATCGCTCCGCGAGGATCGGCGGCAACCGGTTTCCATTGGTCGAGAATCTTCGCGGCGAGCTCTTGAAGATCGGGATCCAGGCCCGGCGAAGGGAACGATCCCGGATCCGGCCCTTCCTGAAAAGCGTAAAGAAGCGACCCGAGATCCCTCACGCGATACTCATAGACAAAAGGGAAAACGGAGGCGACCGTATTTTTCATCAGCCGAAGCAGATCCGTCTCGCCCCGGGGGGAGAAGACGTTCATGACCATGGCGCCCCGCGGAGCGAGCCGGCGGCGGACCGTTTCGAAAAACTCCCGTGTCGCCAGATGAAACGGAATGAACAGGTTGTCATGGTAGACGTCCACCATGATGAAATCGTATTTTTTCTCTTGCCGCTCCAAAAAGACCCGCCCGTCCCCGACGTGAATGTCGAACGGAAACTGATCCAATCCGAAAAACCTCCGGCCGGCGTCCGCGATGACGGGATCGATCTCGACCCCGTCCAAATTCAGCGAAGGGAAAAAATGATGGACCAGCCGCGCGCTCGTCCCGCCCGCCACTCCGATGAAGAGAAAGCTTTCCCCTTCCGGGCGAAGGAGCGGCAAGAGGACGGCCCCATCCCAGTAAAAATGCGTGAAGATTCGCGAGGGATGATAGATCGATTGCGCTCCGATCCCCTCGTTGATGATGAGAGTTCGGGAATCGTTCGGAAGCCTCCGGACGCGGACGAGATTATAAACCGATTCCTTTTCGAGTTCGATATCCGCCCTCCCATGAGTCGAGGGAACCAGGAGCGCCCAGACGAACGGAACACAGGCGACGAGGGAAACGAAAGGCCGTTTGAGGCCGGCGCCGCCCAAGAGGATCAAAAGGACTCCGAAGACGTAAAAGGTCTCGCGGGAACCCCAAAAGGGGATCGTCAAGAGGACCGGCAGGAAAGTGCCGACAATGCTTCCGACCGTCGAAAAGGCGTAGAGGGATCCGACCACGCGCCCCGCCGAGTCCGGGTCCCGGATGCCGATGCGGACGGCCAGAGGCGTCACCATCCCGAGAAAGAGGAGCGGCAACGTAAAAAGGACGAGAATCGAGACAAGGGACGGAAAAAAGATCGATAACCCCGATCGAGGCATCGCCTCATAAGAAAAGCGGAAGATCGGTCCGGCGATCCAGGGGATGGCGCCGACGAGAATGCCCGTCGTGAGGATTAGGAGGAAAAGGTCCCGGCGCGCGTTCCTTCCCCCGTTCCGATCCGCAAGTTTTCCGCCCCAGTAATACCCCAGGGAGAGGGCCAGGAGGACGACGCCGATCAAATTGGTCCAGACGAAGAGAGACGTCCCGAAATACGGCGCGAGCAGCCGGGAGGCGGTCAGCTCGACCGCCATCACCGACATTCCGCAGATAAAGACCGTGGCAAAAAGAAATTTCTTCCCCATGAAAATCAATCCGAGTGAGACTGGCACAAAGGCCGCCTCCGGGCAATAACCAGGCGGAACTCAGTACCGATGAAGCCGACGCGGCGGTACGGCCGAGGGGAGACGTTCCTCCTCCGATTGTTTTGGGTTGAAGTCGGCTTGACGCTCTGCTAGAAGCGGAGGGATTTCGAATAGCCAAAAACACTATCAAAATCAGTTAGTTAAGGAGACCTCCCCCCATGTTCCCGATCACCGTCGCACTCATGCTCGCCGTGGCCCTATCCTTCTTCGCCTTCTCGGTCTCGCGCTGGTGGAAGGTCATCGGCTCGGGCAAACCGGACGCCCGGTTCAACGACTATCCGAAGCGGGTGAAGAACCTGATCACGATCGCCTTCGCCCAGACGAAGATCATCAAGGGCGATCTCAAGGCCGGCCTCATGCACGCGATCATCTTCTGGGGCTTTTGCATCATCGGGCTCCGGACGATCCTCCTCTTCGGCATGGGATTCTCGCCGACGTTCGGTTCGGGGTTAGCGGAAAGCCTGCCGGGATTGGCCTACACGTTTCTCCTGAACCTGATCTTGCTCCTGGTCATGGTCGCCGTCAGCTATGCGGTCTACCGGCGCGTCATCCTCAAGGTAAGCCGTCTGACGCCGTCGATCGAGGCCGTTTTCATCCTCTTCATGATCTTCATGCTGTGCCTGACGGATTTCGTCTTCGAAGGCGCGCATCTGGCGCATAACATGACCCACGCCGGCTGGGCGCCGATCTCCGCGATGTTCGGACTGGCGTTTCATGCGGCCAATCTCTCTCCGGCGGCGCTTGGGCAGATCGCGAACGTCTCCTATCTCGTCCATGTCGGCCTGATCCTCGTCTTCCTGAACTTTCTCCCCTATGGGAAACACTTTCACGTCTTCACCTTTCTGCCGAACGTCTTCTTCCTCCGAACGACTCCCCTGGGCCAATTGCGCATGCTGAACCTCGAGGACCCGAACGCGACCTCGTTCGGTACGGCGAAACTGACCGATATGACCTGGAAGGACCTCCTGGACGTCGCCACCTGCACGGAGTGCGGGCGCTGCTCGTCGATGTGTCCGGCGTTCAACACGGGCAAGGTCTTGAGCCCCAAACAGATCAACATCGACGAGCGCGAGTGGCTCCGCCAGGAGTACAAACTCGGCGGCTCGCACGGCGGCTGGAAACCCCACGCGCTGCGCGAGGGCGACGGAACTCTACCCGAAGGGACCGAAAAATGGATTACGCCCTTTGCGATTGATCCGGAGGTGTTTTGGTCGTGTACCACCTGCAGAGCTTGTGAAGAAGCCTGCCCCGTCGGCATCGAATTCGTCGACCGTATCGTGGACGTTCGCCGGCACATGGTCCTGACCCAGGGCGTGATGCCCACCGAGGTCCAGGCGACCTTCAGGAACCTCGAGGTCAACTCCAACCCCTGGGGCATCGCCGCCAGCGACCGCGCCGAGTGGTGCAAAAGCCTGGGCGTCAAGATGATGGCGGACCACCCGACGGCGGAATACCTCTACTTCGTCGGCTGCGCGGGCTCCTTCGACGACCGGAATACGAGGATCGCCACCGCCCTCGTGAAGATGCTCCAGAAAGCGGGCGTCGACTTCGCCATCCTGGGCAAGGAAGAGAACTGCACGGGCGACCCCGCCCGGCGCATCGGCAACGAGTACCTCTACCAGACGCTCGCCAAGACCAACGTCGAGACGATGAACCGCTACAAGTTCAAAAAGGTCATCACCGCGTGCCCGCATTGCTTCAACACGATCAAGAACGAGTACCCGCAGCTGGGCGGAAATTACGAGGTCGTCCACCATACGGAGTTCCTATACGGGCTGATCCGCGAAGGCCGGCTCACGCCGGCGCGGCCGCTGCCTCAGTCCGTCACGTATCACGACTCCTGTTACCTGGGCCGGTACAACGAGGTCTACGACGCCCCGCGCGAGATCCTGAAATCGATCCCCGGGGCCGAGGTGAAGGATGTCCCTCTCTCCAAGGACAAGGGCCGCTGCTGCGGGGCCGGAGGCGGACGGATGTGGATGGAGGAGCGCGTCGGCAAGCGCGTGAACCACCAGCGCCTGGAAGACCTTCAGACGGCCAACCCGAACGTCATCGCCAGCGCCTGTCCCTTCTGCATCACCATGCTCAAGGACGCCACGCACGACAAGGGCATCGAAAACATCCAGACCAAGGACGTGGTCGAACTCCTCGCGGAGTCGATCGTCTAACGAAGGAGACTCATGAGCAAAGCCCTGGCCGAAGCACCGTCCCCGAATGACACGCAAGCCGATCTTTCGAACTGGACGAGCCAGTGGGAAAAGGGCGGGCGCGACGTCCTGGCGAAGGCCTACGGCTGGAGCGTCCTCGAGGAGGTCACCGGCACCGATCTTTATCCCTACTTCCGCCCCATCGAGGAAAACCAGGGTCCCATCGCGCGCTATCAAGGCCGCGAGGTCGTGATGCTGGGATCCAACAACTACCTGGGACTCACGACCCATCCGAAGGTGCGCGAGGCGGCGATCGAGGCCGTCCGCAAATACGGCACCAGCATGACGGGATCCCGCTTCTTGAACGGAACGATGCCCATTCATGAAGAGCTGGAGGCGAAGCTCGCGGCCTTCCTGGGCAAGGAGGCCGCCCTCGTCTTCACCACGGGGTATCAGGCGAATCTCGGCATGCTCACGGCGCTCATCAACAAGAAATCCGTCGCCGTCGTCGACCGGTTCGCCCACGCGAGCATCCACGACGGCTGCCGCCTGATGGAGGGGGAAACCATCCGGTTCCCTCACAACGATTTGGCCGAATTGGACCGTATCCTCTCCGGCATCCCCCAAGAGACCGGCGCCCTCCTCTTTGTCGACGGGGTCTACAGCATGGAGGGGGATCTGGGGCCTCTTCCCGAGATGGTCCCGCTCGTGAAGAAGCACAAGGTCCGTTTCGCCGTCGACGACGCGCACGGGTTGGGCGTCCTGGGGCCCGGCGGGCGCGGCACCTGCCATCAACTTGGAGTCAACGACCAAGTGGACCTGATCGTCGGGACCTTCAGCAAGAGCCTCGCCTCGATCGGCGGTTTCGTGGCAGGCGACCGGCTGGTCATCAACTTCATCAAGCACTTCGGCCGCCCCATGATCTTTTCGGCCTCGCTCGCCCCCAGCTGCGCCGCCGCGGCCAGCGCCGCCCTGGACATCCTGATCCAGGAGCCGGAACGCGCCGTCGCGGTGCGGAAGAACGCCGCCTTCCTGAAAAAGGGCCTTTCGGAGATCGGGTATCAGACCGGACAGGCCCAAGCCGCGGTCGTCCCCGTCGTCATCGGCGAGAGCATGATGACCTGGATGGTCTGGAAGGAGCTCCTGGACGCGGGCGTCTACACCAACCCCGTCCTCTACCCCGCCGTGGCCAAAGGCAAGGAGATGCTCCGTACGAGCACCCTCGCGACCCACACGGAGGAGCATCTGTCCCGCGCCCTCGAGGCCTTCCGCAAGGTCGCGAAGAACTACGGAATCGGGTAGATGCCTCTGACGATCCGTCCCGTCACCAGCCGTTCGGAACGCGAACGGTTCATCCGCCTTCCCTGGACCCTTTACCGGGACGACCCGGCCTGGGTGCCCCCCCTCCTCCAGGAGCGGCGGGACTTTCTGAACCCCAAGAAGAATCCCTTCTTCGAGCATGCCGACGTCGCGCTCTTCCTGGCTGAAAAGGACGGCCATCCCGTCGGAAGGATCTCCGCCCAGATCGACCACTTGCACAACCGGACCCACAACGAACAGACGGGCTTTTTCGGTCTCTTCGAGTGCGTGAACGACCCCGAGGTCGCAAACTGTCTCCTGGAGAACGCCTCCGGCTGGCTCAAGGCGCGCGGCATGACTTCGATGCGCGGGCCCTTCAGCTTCTCGATCAACGAGGAATTGGGCGTGGTCGTCAAAGGCCAGGAACACCCCCCCTTCGTCCTCATGGCCCATACGCGGCCCTATTACGCTGGACTCCTGGAGGGCTGGGGGCTCAAGAAGCTCAAGGATTTCTATTGCTGGCGGTACGATTCTTCGCGCCCCGCGCCCGAAGCCGCCCTGCAATTGGCCGAGGAGGCGCGAAAGCATCCGGGACTCGTCATCCGCGAGGTCGATCCGAAAGACCTCGATCGTGACGTCCGCATCCTGATCGACGTCTTCAACTCGGCCTGGGAGAAGAACTGGGCTTTCGTCCCGCTGACCGAGAACGAGATCCGGAAGGCGGCGAAAGACTTTAAACTGCTGATGGAGCCAAAGTTGGCGCTCATCGCCGAGGTGGACGGACGGCCCGCCGCCATCGCCTTTGCCCTCCCGAATCTCAATGAGGCGATCAAGGACCTGAACGGACGACTCTTACCCTTCGGTTTTTTTAAACTCCTCTATCGGATCAAAACCAAGAAAATTAAGTCGGCCCGGCTGATCCTTTTGGGCATCAAGAAGGAGTTCCGGAGGGAGTCCTTGGGAGCGGGCCTCTCGGTCCTGCTCTACGTCGAGATGCACCGCCGTTCCCAGGAGCTGCGCCACTGGGGCGGCGAGCTTTCATGGACGCTCGAGGACAATCAGAAGATCAATTTCGGCATCGAGATGATGGGCGGCGAACACTACAAGACCTACCGGGTCTACGAGAAGTCTCTGGAGACTCACGCGCACCCCGGCCATGAAACGTGTGAGTAATGTCTATTTCTTGGCGCGTGGGCGGTTTTTCACGCGGTATTCGTACCTCTTCTTGGCGTCTTCAAACCGCCGCTTCTCGTCCTCCGTCTGCGGCAGGACCTCGGGCGCGGCCACCGGCCTGCCGGCGGCGTCCAAGGCGACGAACGTCAGGTAGGCGCTGGAGGTGTGACGCCTCTCCCCCGTCAGCGGATTCTCCGACTCGATTCGCACGCCGATCTCCAGCGAGGTGCGGTGCGTAAAGTTGACGGCCGCCTTGAGGATCACGATGTCTCCCAACTTGACCGGGGCCAGAAAATGAAGGGCGTCCATCGAGGCGGTCACCACAATCTGGCGGCAGTGCCGGCTCGCGACGATCGATCCCGCAATGTCCACCCACTCCATGATCCTGCCGCCGAAGATCGTGCCGAGGGCGTTCGTGTCGGGCGGAAGAACCAGATGCGTGAACTCCGCCGAGGAGGCGGAAACGGGTTTGGGCGTCACGGGAAGTCTATACGATCCGATAGCCCTCGCGGTCAATGACCGCCTGAGCGATTCCGTCCCGCAGGGCCGTCGTATCGACCGGATTGAAGTAATCGAACCGCGTCAGCGCCTTGGCGTACTTGCCGAACTCCTCTTGATTCCCCTCGGCCACCGCCAGAAGGAGGCGGCGTGCCCGGACGAGCATCTCGGGATATGCCTCGTTGACGAAAAGTTTCATGATCGATTCCGCCAGCGTCGCCTTGTCTCCGAACCGCTTGCGGAGCTGGACCGCGCGCAGGACCGCCGTCTCCATCGCGTAAGTCTCGACGGCGAGGTCCGCGATGTATTCGGCGATGTATTGCTTGTCCCGCAACTGATCCATGAACTTCTGGGCCGCGCATCCGGCCGCATAGATCGTCAGCTTCTTGGCCAACTCGACCTGGTGGATTTCATCCGCCAACGGCCCGTCCCCTTCCTTCTTCCAGCCTTCCTTCAGCTGGCCGACCACCGAGGAAATCGCGTTCATCAGCTCCAACTGCCCCTTCATTGCGGCCTTGAACAGCATGGCCGGAATCAGGAGACGGTTGATTTCGTTCGTTCCCTCGAAGATCCGGTTGATGCGCGTGTTCCGCAGGGCGGCGGCGAAGGGATATTCCTCGAGGAAACCGTACCCGCCGAGAATCTGCAGGCCCTCGTCGGCCACCATGTCGACGCATTCCGATCCGTAAATCTTGGCGATGGACGATTCGATCGCGAACTCTTCCACAATCTCCATGACTTTTTGATCGTAGGACGCGTCCCCCTTGGCCAAGGCCTTGATCTTTTGATCCATCAGGTCCGCCGTGCGGTAATTCATGCTTTCCGAGACGAACGTCCGCGAGGCCATGTTCGCCAGCTTTTTTCGGATCAGGCCGAAGTCGGTGATGGACTTGCCGAACTGCTTCCGGTCCTTCGCGTACTTGACGGCCTCTCCGATCAGGTACTTGGACGCGCCCGTGGCGCCGACACCCAGCTTGAAACGGCCAAGATTCAGGATGTTGAAGGCGATCTTATGACCCTTGCCGATTTCCCCCAGGAGGTTCTCCTTGGGGATCACGCAATTTTCCATCACGACCGGCGTCGTCGAGGACCCCTTGATCCCCATCTTCTTCTCTTCCTTGCCCGTGGACAGGCCGGGCGTTCCGCGCTCGACCAAAAAGGCCGTCGTCTTGTCGCCTTCGGTCTTCGCGAAGATGGTATAGAGGTCGGCGAAGCCCCCGTTGGTGATGAAGGTTTTCTCGCCGTTCAGGACCCAGCTCTTGCCGTCCGCCGAAGGAACCGCCTTCGACTTCATGCCCAAGGCGTCCGATCCCGAACAGGGCTCGGTCAAACAGTAGGCGCCGATCATTTCGCCCGTCGCCAGCTTCGTCAGGTACTTTTTCTTCTGCTCGGGCGTTCCGAAATACATGATCGGCCACGAACCGATGCCCGTGTGACACATGAGGGAAACGCTGAACGAGCCTTGGTAGATGGAGTTCTCGCCCATGGCGACCGTCGACACCTTGTTGATCGCGAGCCCGCCCAATTCTTCGGGAACTTCGGCGGCCAAGAGACCCAGCTCACCTGCTTTCTTGAGCAGGCCGACGGTGACGTCGAACTTCTGATGTTCGATGTCCTCGCTCCGGGGCAGGACCTCGCCCTGGATGAAGTTCTTCACGAGATCGGCCAACTGCCTCTGCTCGTCGCTCAAGTCCTCCGGAAGAAAGATCTCGCGCTCGCCCGTTTTTTCGAGGAGGAAGGAACCGCCGGTTGCCTGTGCCGCCATGGTATGTCTCCTATTCCGTTAGGACCTTTTTAAATTCCTGGGTCAGCAACGGGACGACCTGAAAGAGATCGCCGACGATGCCGTAATCCGCCTTGGTGAAGATGGGGGCCTCCGGGTCCTTGTTGATCGCGACGATCACCTTGGAGGTCCTCATGCCGGCCAGGTGCTGGATGGCGCCGGAGATGCCGCAGGCGATGTAGAGGTTCGGGTTGACGACCTTGCCCGTCTGGCCCACCTGCATGTCGTGCGCCGCGTAGCCCGAGTCGACCGCCGCGCGCGAGGCGCCCACCGTGGCCCCGATCACGTCGGCCAACTCGTTCAGAATCTTGAAGTTCTCGGCCGCCTTCATGGCGCGGCCGCCCGAGACGATGACCGCCGCCTCCGTCAGGTCCGCCTTGTCGGACTTGCCCTTCACGATTTCCTTCATGACGGCCCGGAGCTCACCGGGATCGATGTTCTTTTGGACGACTTCGGCGGACGCGCCCGCTCCGGCGGCCTTGGCGACGAACGAGTTCGGGCGTGCCGAGGCGATCTGGAGATCGCCCTCGAACTTCACGTCCACGAAGGCCTTGCCGGAATAGATGGGACGGGTGGCCACCAGCTTGCCCCCGTCGATCTTAAGGTCGGTGCAATCGGCCGCAAGCCCGGCGTTCAGGCGCGCGGCGAGGCGCGGAAGGAGGTCCTTGCCCAGGGGACTCGCGGTTCCGAGAATGACGGAGGGTTTCGCTTCCTGGGCGAGGTCGGAGATGACCTTCACGCAGCCCTCCGTGTTGTATTTCTCGAGCTTGGGGGTGTCGACGACATAGACCTTCTTGGCCCCGAAGGACCCCAACTCCGCGGGGTTCTGCAGCCCGTGTCCGACAAGGACGACGTCCACCTCGCCGCCGATCTGGCCCGCGAGCTCGGCCGCCTTGGTGACCAACTCCTGCGTGACTTTTTTGACCTTTCCGTCCTGATGTTCGCCGATGACTAAGATGTTGCCCATAAATTCTCCTTAAATATCGTTAAATGACCTTCGCTTCCTCACGAAGCAGCTTCACCAACTCCTTCACCACCTGCTCGGGCTCGCCCTGCAGGACCTTTCCGGCCTTCCGCTCGGGCGGCAGGCGGTAGTTCGTGTTAACGGTCTTGGGCTTGGCCTCGCCGACCAGGTCGCTCGCCTTGAGCGCCGCCATGGGCTTGGTCTTTGCCTTCATGATGCCCGGAAGCGACGCGTAGCGCGGCGTGTTGAGCCCCTTCTCGGCGCCGACGAGCGCCGGAAACGCGACATCGTAGACCTCCTTGGCCCCTCCGCCCACGCGGCGATAAACCGTCGCCCCGTTCTTGGCCGCGTTCAGCTCGAATTTTTCGGCGATCATCACCTGGGGGAGGTTCAGGAACTCGGCGACCATCTGAGGCACCTGGGCCGCATCGTCGTCGATGGCCTGCCTGCCGGTGAAGATAATGCTCGGGTTCTCGTTCTTGAGGGCGTTGGCAAGCACCTTCGCGGTCACGAAGGGGTCCATCGGAATGCCTCCGTCGTCGATGTGGATCCCCCGGTCCGCGCCCATGGCAAGCGCCGTGCGGATCGCCTCCACGCAGCGCGCAGGACCGAGAGACACGACGACCACCTCGCCGGCTCCCGCCTTCTCCTTGGTCTTGAGGGCCTCTTCGACCGCATATTCGTCGTAGGGGCTGATGATGTACTTGATCCCGTCCGCTTCGGTTCCGGACGAGTCGGCCTTGATCCGGATCTTGGTCTCGGTGTCCGGCACCTGCTTAATGAGGACTGCGATTTTCATAAGTTCACCTCGTTATGATTGATTACTGATCCCGCGAATGAACAAGTCACCCACCTGCTCCGCGCAGGTCTCCAAACTGTATTTTTTCTTCGTCATCAGGAGCCACTCCAGCGCCAGCTCATCGACACAACCGAAAATCGCCCGCCGGAGCACGCGCGGCTCCAAGTCCTTCCGGAAGACGCCTTTGGCCTGCCCCTCTTCCAGGATGCCCCGGACGACGTTCAGGTACTCGCTGAACTTGCCGCCTTCGTATTCCTTCATGAACTTCGACGACTGCCTGAGCTCGATTTGGAGGACCTGGGCCAACTCCGGGTTCTTTTGGACGAGGCGCAGGTGGAGGCTAATGAACTTCTTCAGCTTTTCCTTTGGGTCATCGATTCCTTCCAGCTCCTTCTTCGCCACCTCGATGAAGAGGTCCATGCTGTGCTCGAAGATGGAGATGAGGAGGTCGTCCTTGTTCTTGAAGTAGAGATAGATCGTGCCTTCCGCCACCTCGGCGATCTTGGCGACGTCGGCGATGGTCGAGTTGTAAAACCCCTTCCGGGCGAAGACGCGGATGGCGGCGTCCAGGATGCGAAGCGATTTTTCCGACCGAGTTTCCATGAATGAATACTCATTCATGAGCTAACACCCTGCGTCAAATAAAGTCAATCTCTTAGATGAGACTACGGCCGTCGATGGCGGCCGGGATGGGGCGGCCCAGGAGCTTGAGGACCGTCGGAAAGACGTCCGCGGAACGCACGGGGCCCTCGGGGAGACGTACGTTCGTCACCAAGGGAACCTGCATGTGCTCCCAATGAAGCGCGCCGTGCGAGGACTTGTGCTCGTGGATCTCATAGCGGAGACGCAGGTCGCTGCCCTTGGCGGCCGAAAGGATGACGTCCCCCGCCCGTCGGGACCGGAAGATCTGCAAGAGCTGCGCCGGGGCGTCGGGATAGTCGGTCTTTTCCGTCAATCTTAACGATTCGCGCTCGGTCATCGCCGCGGGCAGACCGGTATAGCCGAAGGGATCGCCGCCGCTCGTTTCATAGCGGATGTTTCCGTTTTCCGAGATCGCCGCCTCGCCCTTTTTGCTCTTCACCACGACGGCCCCGTCGGACCTTTGGGCGGCCAGAAGATCCACCTCCGGTTGCTCCAACAGCCGGTCGATCAAACGGTCCTCGCGGGACGCCAGATGCTCCCAAGGGGTGCGCCCCTTCCAGCCCCGTCCGTTCTTGAGGTAGACGTTCGCCATGCCGTTGCCCGAGACCATGCTGGCGGCCTCAATACGCTTTTTGAAAAGGATCTTCGGATAATAGAGAGTCTCGATCCCCGATTTTTCCAAAAATTGGTTGAGAGGGAAATGCCGGGAGGTTTCGGAAAGACCGTGGTCACTGACGATGACGATCGCCGTCTCCTCCATCTGGCCGCGCGCCTTGAGGGCGGCGACGATCCTTCCGACCGCCCGGTCCAACCCCTCGTAGGCCGCGATCGTGCGCGGGTGAAAGGGGCTCGAAAGATGCGAATACTCGTCGATCGCCGGAAAGACCGCGAAAACGAACTCGGGGTCGCGTTTCAGCGCCTCGACGACTTTTCCACCCGCCGCCTCGTCCACCAACCCCCAGCGGTCGGTCAGGTGGGCGTAATACCAATACCAGATGCGGGAAAACTTCGTCCGATCCCCATTGAGTCCGGCGCCGCGATTGATGCTGCTGAAGACGTTCACCGATTTCGGGATGATCTCGAACAACGTCCGTTTGTCGGGCGCCAGGTCGCCGTTCATGTAGAACGACTCCGCACCCACGTAACTGCGAAACCGGTCCATGGAGAAACGCCGCTCCGCGTAGCGGTCCTTGTCGAACCAGCGGATGCCGGGAAGATTGCAGGTTCCGGGGTAGCAGCCCGTCAGATAGGGCAGGTAGGCCGGTCCCGTCGTGGAGGGAAAGGCCGTGACCGCCGCCCGGAGCGAACCCGGCGCGATCAGGTGCTCCGAGATGGCGGGAAGTTTGCCCCGTTCGGCCATGTCGCGCATCACGTCGGCGCGCGCCCCGTCGGCCAATATCATCACACAACGTTTGTACATTCCTTACTTCTGATCTTTTTCCTGCAACTCTTTGAGCTTGGACTCCATGCGGTGGACGAGGTTGGGATATCCTTCTTTGGCGATGATCTTGTCGAATTGGTACTTATAGTTGTCCAAGAGGCTCGCCCCGTCCACGATCACGTCGTAGATCTTCCACCCGCCTCCGGCGGAACCCCCGTCCTTCTTGAGCTTGTAGTTCAGCTCGATCTTGAGAGACTCAGACGGGATGTGCACGAGGCTCATGGCCAGGGCATTCAACTCGTTCGGGTTCGTGAACTTGTGCCCCTCGTAGGTCACGGAGTAGACGTTTTTCGATTTCTTGGCCTTTTTCTGACCCTGCTCCTTGGAAAAAATGGCCTTCTTCTCCAGAAGGCGGATCATGAGGTCCACGAACGCGTCCTGCTCCTGCGGCGTACGCTCGCCCCAATGCTTGTCCAGGGCCAGCCGGCAAAGCTCCCGGATGTCGAAGGTCCCCTTGATGACCGTCCGCTTCAGGTCCTCGTTGTATTGCCTCTGCTCGGCGGTTTGAGGATCGAGCACGTAGGAGTCGAGCATGTCGTCCAGGTCCTGGATGGCGCGGCTGGGCGACCCTTCCGGAAAATACTTGGCCTGTTTCTTGGCCGCAGGGGGGATGACGAAGGGTTTCGTTTCTTCGGCCGCCGGCGTGGGGGCTGCGGGCGCCAAGGGAGCTTCCGCCGGCTTGGCGGGGACCGGAACGATTTCGGGTTTCTCGCCACACGCGGCAGCCAGGGCGATCAGTCCCACTGCGATGAGTATTTTTTTCATTCCTATCTCCTCTAGCTTCCTTTACGAGCAGTAGCGAGCACTGCCCCGCGGGAAGCGGGGCTATTCCGGCAAACGTCCGATCTTCTGGTCCAGCTTGGCCACCGCAACGTTATAATTGAACACGGACTCGAAGTACTGTCCGCGCGTCTGCAAAAAACCGGACAGAGCTTCGATCAAATCCTTGGGCTCCGCAAGCCCGATGTCATAATTGCTCTGTGTGAGAAAAAGCAGCTGCCGCGAAAGCTTCCCCGCCTCCTCGGCCCGGTCGACATCCAACTTGGTGTTCCGAACGTCCAGGAAGGCCTCCTTCACGTCCAAGTCCACGCCGTCCTGGGCGAGCTCTTTCTGGACCTCGATCTTGTAGAGTTCGCTCTTGGCCTGCCGTACTTTCGAAAACCCCGTATGCCAGTCGAACTGTCCTTTGAGCTGGAGGCCGATGCCGGCGCGCGTGAAGTTGAACGGGTCGCTGAAATCGTCCGTCGTCGTCACGCCCGTCACGCCCGGCGCGCGGCCGATCTCGAAAAACGCGCCCACGCCGAGGTTCGGGGCCATGAGCCTCTTCTCCAACTTCACTTGCTTGGCCTTGGCTTCGTAACCCAGCTCCAGGAGCTTGAGATCGCTGCGGTTCTCCCACGCTTCCTTCTTGTAATCCTCGAACGAACCCAGCCTCCGCACGAGCGGCCTGAGCTTGTCGGTCGCGAGGTCGAAACGCGTCGTGGGATCGAGACCCAGTTGGACCCGCAGCGCCTCGCGGGCGAGTATCTGCTTCTTGTCGCCCTCCTCCATCTTCTTTTCCAGCTCCGCTCGGAAGAGTTTGAGCTTGAGCAGTTCGGTGGGGTCGCTGCCGCCTTCGTCCTCCCTCTTCTTGATCTGCTTATCGACACCCCCATGCGCCGAGTCCAAGAGGCGGCTCACTTCCTCGGCGAGCAAGATGCCGTAATAGAGCTGTTTGACCTTAAGGACAATGTCCCCTTTTTTCTGGGTCTTCTTCTCCCGCTCGGCCTCGATGCCCGTGTCGGCCAGTGATTTACCCGTCTTGACCTTGCCGAAGGTGTTGATCGGGACTCCGATGCCCAACTTGAACTTGTTCAAGACGGAGATATCGCCCGAAAAGAAACTCTCCATCGCGCGGCCGACGTCCTGAGGGACCGGCGCCAGCTGGTACTCGTAATCAAAGATGGGATATCCGATGCGGCTCGCCTCGGTTTTTTTCTCTTTGGCCGTCTCGATGCTGTAGTCGGCCACCTGCAGCTCGGGTTGGTAGACAAGGGCCCTCTGGACGCAGTCGTCGAGGGTGAGACGGTGAAGATCGCCGGAACCGCCGCCGAAAAGCTTTTTCGCCTTCTCCGTCGCCGTCTCGAGCGTCCTTCCGGAGGATTCCTCCTCGTCGCCACCGCCCAGAAGCTGGGCGGAAACCGGCGCGGAAAGCAGCGGATACAGGAAAAAAAAGAACAGCAAGGCTGCGGTTTTTCGAGAGAATTTTGGCATGCGTGGTCTGGAAATAGACCCGCTGGATTACTCTAATGGGGAGAGAAAACTCAAGGAGTTTGTCGAGAGCTAGGCGCCGAGGCTTCTCTGGAAGAGGAACGCCAGCGCGCGGTAGGCGGTAAATTGGAGCGAGCGGAGCCCCCAGAAACCGAACGTCTTGCCCGCGGGATTCCTTCGCTCGTCGCCGCCCCGCCATCGCCTCAGTCCCGTCACCCGTCCCCCGACCGTCACCAGCTCCGCGCCGGCCGACGCGATAAAGGCCGCCGCCAAAGTCGGCAGAAATCCGATCGAATGTCCGCCCGCCGCCATGGCCGCGGCGACGGGAATCATCCCGCGCAACAAGGACCTCCGCCACCCGGAGACGGGCCCGTCCGGCGGCACGAGAAACGTGGTCACGGCCGAGGCAAAGAAGGCCCCGACCGCCATGCTGGGCGCCGAGGCCATCAGGTCCCAGGAAACATTCGCATGACCGCCGTGGGTCATGGCCTGATGGGCGGCTTCGGAGACGGGGGCGGCCGCGAAGACCCCCGCCGTATCGCTGAAGACACGAACGGCGTAACGTCCGACGTCGCCGACCCAAGCGGGACGCCGCGGAGGTGTCTCCTCCTCGTGAACGAATTTCCCGGTTTCGGACGTCGCGAACGTGAGCCGCCGGACGCCGTTGCCGAACCACCCCTCCTCCTCGTCGACGGCGATCCCCCCGTCGGCCAGGGTTTCCGTCTTGAACGCCTCTTTGGGAGGATTGGTGGCGTAAGCGACGCCCCCGTCCTGCTTGACGAGATCCAACATGGGACGGTCGGACGGAGAATCGGAGTAGCCCGTGACGATCTTGAATTGGATGCCCCGGTCGCGCAGGGGCTTGAAGACGGATTCCTCCAAGGCGGCGACCTTTTCCTCGCCGTGCAGCCATCGGAAGTTTCCGGTCGCCCTTTCGTTCTTATCGACTTCGATCACGGTCCCCAGCATGTTCTCTTCGGGGACCCCCAAGTCCCTGGCGTGCATCTTGACCAGGTATTCGAGGGACGCCGAGACGCCGATGATGAGGCGATTCTTTTGCCGGTGCCTTTGAAATTCGGTCTTCATGAATTCGCTGACGCCCCGCCTTCCGTAACGGGTGTAGAAACGCGTCAGGCTCTCCTGAGCCCGCTTGGCGTCGAGCCCCTTGAGGATGGGCTCGAAGGTCCGGGCAAAAAGGGCCCGGTCGGGACCGTGGGCCTTCTCTTGGATGCGGAGCCGGATGATCCCGGGAATGGCCTTCAAAAGGCGCCACCAACCAAAGCCGGCGGTCGCCTTCGGGCCGTAGCGAAGGACGTCGCGGAGGAGCCATTCAATCGAGTACTGCCCTTCGAAAAAGAGCTCTCCCTTGTGGGTCGTTCCGTCGACGTCGAAGAGGGCGATCTCCAGCGGCCTGTCCCGGTATTGCTCCGGACGATCCAGAACGTCCTTCAGGGAGATCGCCTTGGGCGTCGCCACCATCGAGACTCGCGACCTCTCGTGGATGCCTTCCAGCAGGCGGTCGACGGACTCGCGAACCGCCGCGTCGTGCTGAAGCCGGGCCGAATCCGAGAGCTCGGTGTAATCGAGGGCGCGGCGGTCAATCCTTCCCGTCGTTGAGACGGAATCCCCTGTCGCTGAGACGGAATCCGAAGAAGCGACAAGTTCGGGAGTCGCCGACAGAACGATCGTCTTCAACTCGGCGGCCTTTGTGCCCAGGGCCTGCAGAAGGGCCTCGGACGGCTCCGGATGATTTCCTTCGACGAAGCTTGTGAGATCCCGGCGCGCATCCGCCGAGAGCGACAAACTCTCGCAATGCTCCGAATTTTCGTTGAGGGGGCTTAAGGCCGTCCGAAGGATCTCCGTGGCGGAAACGCCGGCGGCGAGATTCGTGACGCCGATCTGTTGGAGCAGGGACAGCGGCGTCAATGCGGCCGCGCCCGTTATGGACGTCGAGGAGGCAATGGGAGGAATGGACATGGATCAAGTCTCCATTCGCCTCTTCGACCGGTGTACGTTTTTGTTGCTTGCGAAAAGGAAGCTAGCCGCCCGCACCGCCGTCGCCGGGCGTTCCGCTCGTTGGGGTGTAACGGATCAGACGCATGCGGACGCGGGAGGGGTTGGAGGCGCCGAGCACGTCGACGCAATCGCCGTCGCAGACATCTTGGACTTCACCGGAGACGGGCAAGAGGACGTCCATGGGAGCGTCCAGGATGACGACGGTTTCGTTGGCAAAATTCGCCTCCGCCATGGCCTCCTCGCCGTCCGCGCGGGGCGCGTAGAACGACAGGACGCCGTAGTCCAGGGCGGGTCCCATGCCGCTGGAGGTCCGGGCGGCGGAGCGGATGGTCATCTCGACCTCGCAATCGGAGACATGGCCGGCCGAATCCCGGACGAAATGGAGGACGCCCTCCACGGGCCAGGCGAAGCCCACGCGGTTCTTGTCGGCGAAGGCCGGGAATTGATTCGCCCAGGGGCCGGTCAGGCCCGCACGGGTCATATTCGTGTCCGTGAGAGGCTGGCCGGACTGTCGGGCCTGGGTGAACAAGGCCAGAGGGCCGATCGGGGCGTCGGGATCGACCGTCGCCCATTCGGACGGGACGCTGTCCCATTTGAAGCGGCCGCGGAACGTGATCCGTCCGTCGGAGCTTCCCAAAATCGTCAGACTCGAACTCGGCATGACCATGTGGAAGCTGCCGTCGGTCGGGGTCCCCGCGCCCAGGCGGACGCCCTCGCCTTCTACAAGCACGCTGAAGCGATTACCCAGGGGATTGGCCGGGAGACAGGCGTCGAGATTGGCCTCGGGCGTGTTGGGGATCGTCGTGTCATTGCCATCCGGCGGGGCGATCGGACCGATCCCCGAATCGCCAAGGTCCGATCCGGACCCGCAACCAGCAACCGCGCCGCTCATCGAGGAGAGTCCCAAGGCCAGGGCCCCGGCGCGAACCCAGTTCCCGAGCCCCGCCGCCATCATATTGAGCTGTCCCAATAATCCCGTCGTATACATACAGACTCCCTTATTCCGTCAGGTCGAACGTGAGCCCCGTGCCGATGGTGAGATACCGGACCGGCAGCAGGTCGTCTTCGGTGATCCCCAGGACCGGATGATCCACGCGCACGCCTTCGAACCCGTACTGCTCCAGGTCCAGCCCATCCCAGATATCTTGGAGGTCGTGGATCAGGTCGCAGTCCTCTTTGTTAGGATCGTTCACGCACTCGCAGGTGTCGGGATCGTCTTCCGCATAAATCTCGCAGTAGGCCTCCAGAGGCAACTGGGTCGGCAGCTTGATCCGGATGTCGCGCGCGTTGCCGAAGACGTATTTTTCCAGGATCAGCCCCACCTGGGTCTTCATGGCGGAGGCGATCTCGTTGTCCGGCACGATCGTGTTGTTGTCCAGGACCGAGAACTCAAGATACGTCTTGGACTTGTCGAGCTGCATCTCCTCGCCCGGGGAACCGCCGTCGGCCTTGATGATCGAGGAGAGACCTCCCTCGGCGCGGATAATGCCCGCGTCCTTCACCCAGACCAGAAGAGTCACGAACACGCGTCCGGAGACCTTGAAGCTCACCATGGGGAGCATCCGGCTCGCGTCGCATTCTTCCTGATTCGCGCCGGGGAAACGGTCCGAGTCGCACCAGTTCTTGATCTCGCCCGTGCCCTTGATGACCTCGGCGTTCCAATCGGCGACCTTCTCCTCGAAGAGCGTCATGAGGGTGTCGCCCAGACCGATCTCCAATTCCGCCATGATGGCGGTCGGGGCGCCTTCGCCGTCGCCGCCGACGTCGATGGGGCTCGCCGTGACAAGCCGGACCGTGGGCGGATAGAAGGGATTCATGTTGTTGCGGATCATGATGGGCGTGAGCGCATCGTGCTCGGTGCCCGGCACGCCGTCGCCGTCGAAGTCCACATACTGGATCGTCGTCGGGCCCAGGACGTTCTCGATGTTCAGCGGGAACGGGAAGCACTTGTAGGAGTCCCCAGCGACCTCGTCGCCGTTCTTGTCCTTGCACACGCTGGAGCCGATGTCCGGGATGCCGAAGTCGAAGTCCTCGCGGAGCTTGGTGGCCGTCAGGTCCAGCATCTGGTGCGCGTCGCCTTCCTGGCGGGCGAGCTCCCACAGGAGGATGCCCACGGAGTGCAGGGCCGAATTGACCGTCTCTTCGTTGAGCGCCAGATTGACCTCGTTCCCCATGCCTTGGGCGGCGTCGATCGGGTCGAGCATGTGGTCGTCGCCCGTCTTGGAGAGGGGCCCGAACTTGGGCGTCTTGAACTCCTCGGGCAGGTTATTCAGAAATTCTTTTCCGTCGCGCTCGGCCTCGTCGTTTTTCTCGGAGACGCCTGCGGGGATCAGCAGGCCCTTGCCCTTGAAGCCCAAGCCCCGCGGGTCGACCGTCACGCCGGCGGAGCCCAAGGGCGCAAAGAAGTCCATGTGGAAGCGGTTGTCCAAGAGCGTGAGCGAAACCGGGGCGACCTTGTCGTTCTCAAAGCGGTCGAGCGTGGCGTCCAGACGCTTGGGGATGCTGCAGCGGACCAGGGCCTCCACCGTGCATTCCAGCTGCTTGCGGGTGCTCTGCTGCTTGCGCGGTTTTTCCCCGAAGAGGGCCTGGTCGGCCACCGGGTTCAGGTTCTCGAGGGCGCGGCAAACCTCGCTGTCGATCCAGAGGTTCCGGCCGTTCCCTTCCTGGCCGGCGTAACCGCCCTGGTAGAGCTCGGAGACGTCCTTGTCGCAGTCGAACTCGATCGGGAACTTGTCGTCCGCGATGAATTCCATGAGTTTCCGGTCGGGCGCGTTGGTGAGCCCGACATGCAACCGGCCGTCGGCGGACTTCTCAAAGGAGACGTCGAGGTTCAAGACCATCTCCTTCATGGTGAACTTGACCGGGATGACGTGGGTCGCGAAGTCGGGGTCCTGAACAAGCCGTCCCGGCAGATCCTTCGAGTCCGGAATGCCGTCGTTGTCATCGTCCTGGTCGGAGCAGCCGAAGTAGCGCTCGTCCCCGGCATCGACGTCGGGGCAACTTCCCCTGGGAACACTCTTGTCGAGGACGCATTTGCGGGAGGCGTTCAGGCCCTTGCCGAAGGTCCCGGTGAGGGAGATCTCCTTGTCGCAGACGCCGTCGTGGTTCTCGTCGTCGCAGACGCCGATCGCCGGCAATTCCTTGTCGCAGATGCCGTCGTTGTCGGCGTCGTCGTCCTCCGTGTCCACGATGCTGTCGTTGTCCGAATCGATGAAGCGCATCGTGTACATCTCGGCCCGGCCGTGGAAGCCTTTGACCTTCATCTGCACCCTCAACCGGTTCTGATTGAGGAAATACAGGCTGGGGATTTCGATGGAGCCGATCTCGTCGCTGCAGTCGGCGTCGCAGAAGGTCTTGATCGCGACCACGCGCTCCTTGCTTGCCAGGTGGCCGAAGGTGCAGTTGGCGTCGTCCTCGATCGACTTGAGGCAGGAGATTTCCTGGTCGCTCGGCTGGCGCGGGTCCATGAGCTGGAAGAAGAAGTCGTCGACGAATTTTTTGGAGTTCACCACCTTGAGGAGGAGCGGCAGGACCTCGTCCTTGACGAAGCCCGCCTTGACGAAGCCGCCCACGCCGTTGTCGACCATGGCCGCCTTCAGGTCGAACTTCTTCTCGGCGTCGAAGAGCGGGCGGACGTTGCCGTAGCCGAAGGCGCGCGTCTCGAAGGTCTGGTTGCCCAAAGCGTCCACGGCCTTGATCGTCGCCGTGTTCACGGGAAAGCGGAGCTCGGGGAACGCCGCCTGGAAGTGCGTCTTGCCGTCCACCGTGCGCTTGCACATGGCGACGAACTTCGGATCGAGGTTGTCCCCTTCCCTCTCGTCGTTCGACTGCAGGCAGACCGCCGCCGTGCCGCACGCCGGCGGATTTGAGTTGTCGCAGCTCGTGGGGTTGGTCTCCGGCACGTTCTCTTCCTCACCGCCACAGGCGCCCAAGGTCACGTCCACCGTGACGGAGGCCGCTTCGTCGGCGGTGATGGATTTGCCGTCGACGTCGTCGATCGCGTGGCCCGCCTCGTCCAGGTAACGGACGCAGAGATCGGGACCCTTCAGATCGACGTCGAAGGGAACCACGGAAATCTGCTGGGCGGCGCCGATGTCGGAGCCCGTCACGAGGTTGTTGACGAAGAGTTCGATCTCGTTCCTGCCGTGCCCGAGCGGCACCGTGAGGCGGAAGCCTCCGGGGCAGAAGGAATCGGAGGACACCTGGCAGACGTCCGAACCCGCCTCGGCGCAGCTCGCATCCACCAGGACCTCTTTCGCCGGAGTCACGGAATCGTCCGTGATCGTATTGACCGCGCGCACGAGGATCGAATTGCCCGCGGGCGGCTCGGCGTCATGGCTGTTCACGCACAGCTCGACCGTCTTGGAACGCACCGCCGGAGGCGTGACCTCCATCGTGTGGGGCTCTCCGTCCGGACCGTTGTCGTCGGTCGTGTCCGGGCCGGCGGCGCAGAGATTCGGGATCGCCACGGGACCGTCGCAGATCCCGTCGCCGTCGCTGTCGCCCTCGAGTTCGTGCAGGCCGAAGCAGGACGGATCGGAGGCCGAGCAGTCGGCCGTCGCCCCGCCGACGCGCGCGCGGGTGACCGTCAGATGCGGCTTGGAAACCCGCAGGACGCGGCGCGCGATGGAGACGTCGGTGAACGCCCCGTCGTCGGTGAGCACCCGGCCTTGGATCACGATGTCGAAGACGCCCTCGTCTTCCAGAGGGACCGTCGTCATGAATTCGCCGGTTGCGGCCAGGGTCTCCAGCTCGGGCACGAAAAGGCCGGAGGGGCCAAGCAAGGGGTCGGCGGGAAAATCGTAGGAAACGACGAAGTCGGCGACCTGCTCCAGCTGATCGGCGGTCTTGAACTTGCCGTTGATGCAGACGCCCGCGCCGACGACTTCCTCGTCGATCGAGGACGCCGGCGGGCCGTCGACCGGCTCGGCCACGCAGAGCGTGTCGGCCTGGAAGCGGCTCGCGTCCCCGTCGCACCAGGCGGTGCCGGCGGGCTGGTGGGCATCGGGGCAGACGAGGGCGGCATGGGCCTGGGAAGAAACCCCGAGGATCATTCCCGCCACCATCCAACCGGCCAGTTTTGAGACCAGACGCTTCATGATTCTCCTTTAAAAGGATCCGGACACCGACCCCACGCCGCCGCCGGGGACGGGTGAAAAGCCCACATGCACTGTTGGCGCCTCCTCCGGCCGGTTTTCTCCGGCGCGGCTGATCCAGAGATAATCCACCAGATTGACGCCGGCGCCCAAGAGATGACCGACTCCGATCCACGTCAGGTCGCGGTCGAGCCCCGGGAAACGCGTCCCTTCATAAGGATTCCCCGGCACGCCCCTGGCGCCGGCCATTCCATCCGGGGCGTACATGTCCGTCGAGGAAACGCTCGGACGCCTTCCGACACCGCCCAATCCAAGCCCCAGCGCCGTCCCGCCCAAGGCGAGTTGGAGGCCGAAACCGGTGTAGAAACGGGCGGGGTCACGGCCGCTCACGCGGTCGCCGTAAACAAAGACCAGGCCTCCGTTGGTGAGGAGCGACAGAGAGGTCGAAAACTCGGGCGTTCCCCGTCCGGAAGGCTGCGCGAAAGAGGCGATCAAGAAGGCGAGCCCCGCCCCGGCGTTGACGCCGCCCATCCCGTAGGCCCAACCGGCGTCGGAGTGGCGGGTCATGGGCGTCAGGGTGGCGCTGTACAGGGCATTTGTCCCGCCGTAGCCCCAGTCGAGAATGGTCCCCACCGTTCCCGGGTCGCTGGAGGCGGTCAGGAGGTCCGCCCGCGCGATCCGGTTGACGAGGTAAGCGCCGCCGATCGAGAGCGTCGGCACGGTGACCAACCAAAACGGATGGACCCGGCCGATGCCAGGATCCACGGCATCATTGATGGCCCCGCACGCCTGAGTCCGGGAATCGGCGGACATGGAATTCGCGGACGTCATCCCGCGGTAGGCCGAGACGAAGGCATCGTCCACGTTGACCCAGCTTCCATCGACCCGGATCCGCGGCGTCGCGGACCCGTCGGTGGCATTGAGGTCCACGTCCGCGCGAACGGACGGATTGTCCCCGTCCTGGACGAGGGCCACCCCGTATCCATTTTCGCAATCCGTCATGATGCCTACGGGACGATATGCCATACTAAAACTCTCCCACCTCGGCCTTGATGATGATGTACATGTTCGCCGGACTCACGCTCGTCTGGCTCGTCACGTTCCGGCCCACGCCGGCCAGGTCGAACCCGTTGAAATTGAGACCGTCCGGATCCGTGTCGTTGTCGAGCGTGTTCGTCGTATCGGTCTGGAACATTCCGCGACCGTGCAGGGTCCGCGGGATGCCGCAAACGGTGCCCGGCTGGTCGACGTACGGAAGGAGCGGGTTCTCCGGCATCAGGGTGTTGTTGAAGCTCGTGTCGTTGAGTGTGTTGTTCGGCACAAGGTACTGGGCCTTGGAGGCCGTGTCCGGCACCATGTCCTGGCCCACGCATTGGGTCGTCAGCGAAAGACGGATCGTGGCGTCGACGTCGTTGTTCGAGAGCGCCGGGACGTTCGGGGCGTAGAGCCGCACCGCCACGTCGCGGAAGGTGATCTCGCCGGTCACCGGGTCGAAAGTGCCCGCCGTCTCGTCCTTCATGCCGTCGGCGCCGGAGAGACAGGCGAATTCCGTCGCGTTATCCGGCTTCATGACGGTGGCGAAGAGCGCGTCGCGCTGCGCCTGGGTGCCGGTGTAGCTCTGGATGACGGGGAATTTCGAGCCCCCGTTGCAGCTGGAAGACGTGATCGAGCCGGCCCAGTCGCCCATATACAGGTAGAAGAAGGCGCAGTTGTGGGTGCCCGCGGTCTTGCACTCCGCAAAGTATTCCGTGTTGGCCGGCTGCGAGCCGGGCGCGTTGTAAAGGCGGAGGCCCGATATGGCCGACGGGCTCGCGGGATTGTTCGGATCGGCGTCGACGGCCGTGACGATCCGCTTCAGGGTCGCCTCTCCGGTGACGGCGTCGAGCTCCATACCGTCCTCGATCTTGAAGACCTCCTTCAACAGGTCGAGAGTCACGTCCGTGCCCGGCCCGTCGTTGAAGCGCTTCAAGATGCCCTTGGTCGAGCCGGAAACGATGAGCGTCTTCTGGAGCCCCTGGTTGATCTTGTTCGAGAAGCCGGCGATCAGGCGGTGAACCTTGAGATCGAAGGTTCCGCTCGGGGCCCCGCTCGCGCCCTTGAGCCCGAAGTTGACCAGCGGATTGTCGTTCACGTTGGTCGGCATCCCGCCGATGATGGGCGGAACTCCCTCGGTGGCGGAGGCCGCCTTGGAGATGGCCTTCACGTCCAGGCTGCCCTCGGAAACGGCGTAGGTACCGGCCGCCGGGGTGAAGGTCATCGTTCCGAGCTTGATCTTGTTGGTCCCCGCCGCCGCGAGCGTGGCGCAGGCCGTGGTGGCTTCCGGAAGCGCCGCGAAACAGGCCGTGACGTCGGACGCCGCGGCCGGCGCGAAGACGATCTTTCCACCCGCGTCCGCGTTGAATTTCAGGTGCTGGACCACGATGTCGTCGATTCCACCCGCCGTGCCGTTGTTGAAGAGGTAGACCGCCCTCGGCGTGCCGTCCTGGCGGAAGCTGAAGAGCTTGTTCTTGGCGAGGTACAGGTGCCGGGTCGTCCCGCCGTCATCGACGTCCTTCAGGTCCGGGTCCGAAGCGCCCGTGACCGTAAAGCGGCTCGGGTCTTCGACGTAAAGGGCGAGCGTCGCACGCGAGTCCTTCTTGGCCGTGCCGGTGAGGTTCACGTTGAAGACGCCCGCGTCTGTGGTGATGACGAGGGAACCGGCGTCCGCGCGGGTGCTCCCTTCCCCGCCCACCTTGCCGAACGGTCCGTAGTTCAGGAAGAAGAAGAAATCGCTCGCTCCGCCCCGGGCGAGCGTCCAGGGATCCTGGCCGACCTTCCAGGTTCGGGCGGCGAAACTCGAACCCTGGTAGACGGAACCCAGACGGAAGTTCTGCTTGACGTCCGCCACGTGGATTCCGTTGACGACGATGTCCTTGGTGCCCACGTTGGAGATCCGGTAAAGCTTGGTTTTCGTTTGGATGCTCAGAAGGGTTTCACCGAAATTCACCGCCGGCGCCGCATCGGCGGGCAGAAGTTGGGCAACGGAGGCGTTCGGCGCGGCCGGCCCGATCTCCTCGAGCTTCAGTCCCGCCACGGGGACGCCGCACTGGCCGTTCAAGAGATTACAAACCTGGCCCGCCGGACACTGGGAGTCCGCCGTGCATAACGGCGTGCCGCCCGTGGTCCCGCCCGTCGTGCCGCCGGTCGTTCCTCCCCCGCCGCCGCAATTGGTGGTCAGATCGGCCAGGGTCTGGATGGACCCTCCGTTGGTCTTCGTGACCGTGCCCTTGATCTCGGCGGTCAGCATCGCCTTGCCTAATTCCGCCAGAAGCTGCCCGGCCCCGGAGTTGTCGTCGCGGGAGACGCCGGTCGACGTATCGTCCGGGAAGGCGAAGGCCGTGACGATCGTCATGCGGGTCTGAGAGGATCCGGCATCGTAATGCATGGGCTCGCCGGTGATGTCCATGGCCCCGTTCTGCTTGGTGGCGTCGACGACGGCCTGCGAGCGCGAGCCGGTGGTGAGGCTTAAGGGCGATTGGCTGAGACCGGGGATGACCTGGATCGTGTTGGCGTCCGGAACTCCGACGCCCGCCTCGAAGAAGAACGTGCTGAACGGACCCGAGGGGCATTCCGCTGGATTGACCGGCCCCGGATTGGTGCTGCCGGAGATGCACTGGGTGTAATTGCTGTAGATCTTGGTCAGGAACCGGAACGGCAGGGCGTCGATCGCGACCGAAACGTTCCCCGAGCCGTCGGTGGTCACGGTGCAGGGCGAAGTGATTTCCGCCGGATTCAAATCTTGGGACGGGAGGGGCGGGAGCGTCCGGTAATCTTCGCCCGCGTTGATGATGAGCGAGGCGTCGAGGGCCGTGTTCTCCAGCTTGAATTCGGGGAATTGATCCCGGACCATGGACGCCACACAGGACGAGCCGTCGGGCGAGACCAGGAACTTCATCCGGATCTTGCCTCCGGCCGAGGCCGGCCAGCGCGTGACGGCGAGCTCTGGGAGACCGCCGTGGCGGTTCTCCGTGTCGCAGAAGAGCTCCGGATGCCCGGAGACTTCGGCCCCGCTGTCGGCGCTGCAACAATAGAGATCCGTGTTCTCGGAGGGGGCCTGGAGGAAGTGGTCCAGGTCGCCGGCGGCGATCGTGGGGCACGTCGAACCGCCGTCGACGTCCGCGTATTCGCAGCAAGAAGGCGGGCTGTCGAAGTGGCCGCCCGAGGTGGACTTCACCGCGTCGATCTTGAGGGCGAGCGACGCGTTGAAATCGACCTCGCAGGCGCCGCCCGGGAGGCCGCACTGTCCCGAAGTCGTATTGCATACCTGTCCGGAGGGACATTGGTCGTCGGTCGTGCAGGAGCTCGTGCCGCCCGTGGTCCCGCCGGTCGTGCCCCCCGTGGTGCCGCCGGTCGTCCCGCCGCCGGTCGGAGGAGGACTTTCGGAACCGGAGCCGCCGTCGGTGCCGTCGCCGAAGACGAACGGGAGGTCTTCGCCACCCACGCCGCAGGCCGTGACTTGAACGATGGAAAGCGCGAGAAGGAAACCGACGATGCCTTTAAGAATCCGAGACAAACTCGACCTCCCTTGAGTCATCCCCCGGCAAGGGGTGCCTATCCTAACCGCCTTATCGACAGCGAACGGCAAAGGTTGCCGATAAAAGAAGCGTAACTGTCCCAAAAAAGACACATTTTTTGACGTGATGCGGCACGAGGGCTGGATTTCCGGCTTAGGCGCCTTCCGGAAGGTGAATCGTCGCCTTGATGATGACCGCGCCGGCCGTCGCCTCCATGGACTGGGCGACCGTGCAGGAACTGGCCCCCGTGGTTCCCGTGAAGGTCGCGATGCCGATGAGCGTCGTCTCCAAGGTCGTCGCGTCGACGGGCGAACCGAAGACCTTCGTCTGGTCGTCCGTCAGGTCAAAGCCGGCCGTCCGGAGGAGGTTTTTGGGCAGGTTGTTGGGGATCGTCACCTCGCCCGTCGTCAGCGTCACGTCGAAATTCGTGTCGAAACACTCCGTCAGGTGGATGGGCACGTTCGGGATCTCGATGGACCCGTCGTCGCCGTAAGTGCCGGAGCCGTCCGCTTCGGTGGTGACGAGGGTCTCGCTCTTGATCAGGTTGAACAAGGGATTCGTCTTCGTGCGCGGCAGGAGGAACTGAACGTCCTCTCCGATCGTCGGAAGGACCACGCCGTTCGCGGCGGCATCGAAGGAGATCGGAACCGAGACCGGATTGTAAGGCGTGACGGTATTTTCCGGATCGGTGCTGATGGGCTGGGAGAGCGCGCTGGACACCAGGGCGATGCGGTCGATGGTGATCGTCACCGCCCCGTTCAGGTCGCCCTTGCCGCCTCCGGTGTTGCCTCCGCCCGTCGGGCAGACGGGGGCGCGCCCGGTCGACGTCCCGTAGAGCGAGATCTGCACGATGCCTTCCCTGGGCGCCCGGTAGGCGATGTCGAGGATGGCCGTGTGCTCCGTGTTTTCGCTCCGGGGCGTATAAGAGATGATGAAGGCGTAGTCGGCCCCCGAGGGGACATGGACGTCGTTTAAGAATCCCGTGGTGGCGGGCACGGTCTCCGCGTTGATCTTGACGCCCAGGAGGTTGAAGTTCCCTTCCGGGTCCGTCCCGCCGGAGATGGCGGCACCTTCGATGACGATCTCCGTCCCGCTCACGTTCCGAAAATTGATCAGTTTCTGCTGGGCCTGACACACCGCGGTGGAGGGAAAGGCGATGTTGATCATTCCGTGCAACTGGTCCCCGCCCTGCTGGAGTTCGCAGGAAACCAACGGCCACGCGGCCGCCGCTGCGGCCAGCAAGCCGATGACGCGAAAGGCCAAAAAGGATAGTTTTCCACCCATCATGACGTCCTGATTATCGTGCCCCGGGAGCGAAAGTTGCGGACCGAATATCCCATGTGATACTCAGGATCAATGATTGAATCCTTCGACCTCCCCAAGATCCTCAAGAAGGCGCTCCAGAACGGCGGCGACTTTTCCGAGCTTTACGCCGACGACTCCGAGTCGTTGCAGATCATCGCCGAGCAGAAGAGGATCGAGAAGGTCAACCCCGCCCTCGACCGGGGCGTGGGGCTCCGCGTCATGTGGGGGGAAAAGACCGCCTATGGGTTCACCAACGACGTCTCCGAAAAGGCCCTCCTGGAACTCGCGGACTCGGTGGCCGGGGCCGTCAAGGCGGAGGCCTTCGACAACGACATCGCCCTCAAGACCGTCCCGCCGCACATCCAATTTGAGATCAAGAAACCGCCGCGCGACCTGGACATACAAAAGAAGCGCGGTCTGATCGAGCGCGCCGAAAAGTTCGCCTGGGCGGCCGATCCATCCCCCGTTTCAAAGATCAAGCAGGTCAAGGTCCTGTACTCCGAGATCGCCAAGAAGGTGATGATCGCCAATTCCCTGGGCGAGATCGCCAAGGACGACCGGACCTACGCCCTCTTCTTCGTCCAGGTCGTGGTCCAGGACGCGGCGACCGGGCTCCTGCAGACCGGCTACCACCCCGTGGGCGGGTTGATCGGCCTGGAATTCCTGGACAATCCGGAGACGACGCCGGAGGCAATCGCCAAGACCGCGGCCTCGCAGGCCTTGATGATGCTGGGCGCGCGCAAGGCCCCGGCGGGCACGATGCCGGTGGTGATCTCTTCCGAGGCGGGCGGCACGATGGTGCACGAGGCGGTGGGTCACGGCCTGGAGGCGGACTTGGCCGGCGAGGGGCTCTCGGTCTACCACGACAAGATCGGTCGGAAGATCGCGGGCGACCGGATCACGGTGGTCGACGACGCCACGCTCGCCAACAAGCGCGGGTCCTTCGTCTTCGACGACGAAGGGGTGCCCTCCGAGCGGACCGTCCTGATCGAGAACGGCGTGCTCAAGAAATACATGTGCGACCGCCGGATGGCCCGGAAGCACGGCTTCCCCTTGACCGGCAACGGGCGCCGCGAATCCTACCGTTTCCGACCCATCTGCCGGATGACGAACACGATGATCCTCGCCGGCTCCGACGAGCCGGGGTCGATCCTGCGGTCCACGGAAAAAGGCCTTTTTGTCCGAAAGATGGGGGGCGGCCAGGTCAACACGGTCAACGGCGACTTCGTCTTCGAGGTCAACGAGGGTTACCTGATCGACCAGGGGAAGCTGGGCGAGCCCGTCCGCGGCGCCATCCTCATGGGCAACGGGCCGAAAATCCTGCAGATCATCGACAAGATCGGAAGCGACCACGGGTTCGGCATCGGCACCTGCGGCAAGAACGGCCAGGGCGTTCCGGTCGGGGATGCGCAGCCCACACTTCGCATTCCGGAACTTGTCGTCGGGGGAGCGAGCTGACCCGGGCGCCCCGTTCTATTCTTCCGGCACGTACTGTCTCGCCAGCATCGCGGCCTCTTCCGGCGTGAAGTCGGGGGCCAGCAGGCCGGCGATCTCCCCGCGGAAACGTTCGATCCTGCCCCGGATATCGTCCGCGACCGCCGGCCTGAGTTTGCGGGACTTGCGGAGCAAGGCGAGCTTTCCCTCGTAGAGGCTTCTCTCTCCATCCGTCTCCGCCTGATTCCAGAGCACGAGGTTCCGGAAGTAGAGCCTTTCCGCGGCCATCAACTTCATGCCGTTCATGAACCGCTCCAGGCCGGATTCGCCCAGATTCCGTTTTCCCTGGATCACCATCCCCAAATAGCCCGGAGCGCCCAACCCGGCCCGTGCCGCAAAGATGCGGAAGGAGAATCCCTTCCTGTTGGCGCGCGCGGCGGCGACCCAGTCGCGGAGGTAGTGGCGGTAGTCGGTGTAGTGAAAGAGATCGGGCATGTTCACTGAGAGAGCAAACCGCGTGCCGTCGCGGCATTCTCCTTGAATCGCTTTTCGTTCAATCACTTAGACGCGTACCGGGTACGCGACGGCAATACAATTTTGCATCAAGTGCATGCAGAATTTGCAAGAACGAAGTCGCCGGCGCGAGTTCATTCGGCATTTTTTGGCACTCGGGTTGCTCTGGAAATCCACGACAAGGAGATTTCATGCGCAATGCAACGACCTTAGCCCTCTTCGTTCTCATCGCCTCGGCCTCCGCGTGCTCGAGCCAAAGAGCGCCGCAGGACCTTGCGGAGGCCATCGAGTCCGCCGCCTCCGAATCCCCCGCCGCCGGAGAGGCCCACGAAACCGTTCGTGAGACGATCATCGGCCCGACGAAGGAAGAAAATCCGTTCAAGGGAACGGACGATGGTTTCGTTCCCCCCGAAGAGCTTCCCGTCGAAGAGGTCCCCGCGGCAGAGGTGCCCGCCGAAGAAAATGAGGGGGGCAACCCGTCCTTGGCGGACCCCGCTTCTCCGACGGTCAACGAGGCCGCGGGGGTCTCCGATACAATCTTCGAGCCTTCGGAGAACCCGGGCCCCGTCCACGTCTACGTCGACGGCGAGATTCAATACACGGCAATCGACCAGATCAGCGCGACCGCCGAACCCGGGGAAACGGACGAATACACGGCCAACACCAATGTTTCCACGACCTATAGAGCGCCCGAGAGCGGCGGCAGCGCGTACCAGGCAAATTACGGCGTCTCTGCGAACTATTCGCCGAATCCGAATTTGGGCGACTACGTCGGCCTGAGAAAAACCATTGTGATCCGCTGTGTTGTCCTGCCCTGCGAATAAGAATCCTGAGCCCACTGCATTCTTGCATAAAATTGCAACCGTGTTTGCAAGACTCAAGTCATCACACTGATTTTATTCACTTTTTCTTGGCATCCACCTTGCTCTTTCCTCCCTGTTCACAACGTCCATAAGGAGGTCGGCACATGGGAATTTGGGGATTGGCTCTAGCGATGAATCCGTTGATCGCGGGACCGGCGGCCGAGCAGGCGGAGGCGGCGATCGGCGCGTCCCAGAACGCGGCCCTAATGAGCCTCTGCCCCCTGGCGGGCGTGACGCTGCAGGCCCTCGACGTCGTCCTGCGGAACAACGGCGTCCAGCATCCCCTCTTCAAGCCCGCAAACGACAACGCCCAGGCCGCGTACGACTTGCCCGACGATTGGTTCCAGCTCGTGAACCTGGGCGCCTACGTCGTCGAGAACCCCGATACGGAAGATCCCCAACTCGCGGTCCAGGCCCTCGAAAAGGCCGGGAAGATCGACCCGATCGGGACCGAGGATTATTACCTTCAATTGGGCAAGGCCTACCTGGCCGTCGGGAACGGCTACGGGGCCGCGCAGGCCTTCTCGGCGTATCTGGAGACAAACCCCAACGATCAAGACGTCCTCGAGCTTCGCGTCCAGGCCAACCGCATGGACTTAAGCGTCTTGGACGCCGACGGCGACGGAAGCGCCGACAACGAGAGCGACGCCGAGGATGTGAAAGGTCTTCAACAGCTCCTGCTCGCCGACGAGGCCGTCCTCGTGAACAACGACATCCAGGAACAGTACAACAGCCTCCAAGACCTGGAAAATGAGCTGGTGCTCGCCGACGTTCCCTCCGAGGAGGAAGGCCTGCAGGTCCTCGAGGGAGTGGAGGCCATGGCCAACCGTTACATGATCCTGGGGTCGGTCACCGTCGATGATCCCGAGAACCAGGAGGCGCTTCGGGCCAATCTGAACAGCCTGGCCTCACGGTCCTACGACGTGGCGGCCGCCTATGCGGAATCGAGCCCCTACGAGGAAGTCAGCAAGCGCGCCCCGCTCTACAAGGCCTTGAGCCTCCTCGCCCAGGGCGAGATCGATACGGCCGAAGTGGAATTGAAAAAGATCCGCTCGGACTTCCCCGAGGCCGAGGCCATCGTCTCGCGCATGGAGGGCGACCGGCGCCGCGACGTGAACAAGCAGGCGCTCGAGGTCTGGAAGAACTTCATCGACGAGCGCGAAAGGCAGGAAATCTCCGACCACAATTCGATTCTGGGCCACACGGCCGGCTTCGCCACCTGGGCGGCAAGCGGGGGCGAAGAGACCGGCATCAGCCGTTGCCACGACAAGTGGAACCTGCAGCGGGACGTCCTGGACGCCGTGGAAAAGAAACTCAACAAGGGCGACGCCAAGACGCTGAAGGCGGCCCTTCAGGCCGTCGTCGACGAGGGGGACGGACGGCTCTCGGGCGCCGCGCAGACGCTCTTGAACGACGTCGGCAACACCGGCTGGGGCACGGGCTACCGCCTGGACGCGGTGAGCTTCCTGGTCGGATACACCGACGCCCTCGAGTCCGGCGATGCCGAGGCGGCCGGGGACTTCGCGAACCACCTTTACGAGAACGCCGACCACCTCACGATCATGGACGGCGCCGCGAAGACGGCCTACGGCCTCTACGGTTTGCTCGAGGCGACCTCCGGCGACGAAGCGTTCGCCGCCAAGTGCGGCGAAAAAATGACGGAGTTGGAGACCGGCAACAAGACAATCGCCGGTTTCATCTGGGACGAGATCAGGACCACCGGCACCGATGATCTGGCCGCCATGGCGATCATGGGCGGGGCCGCCAAAATCGGTCGCAGCGCCACCTTCAAGGCCTACCGCTTCCTCCGCAAGGCGGGAATCGCCGTCACCAAGGCGCGATACGCCGCCATCGGGGCCGGTTTCGCGGCCGAGGCGAACGCCCTGTGGGGCATGAACACGCTCTACCAGGCCTCGGCCCACGACGCCTCGCAGGTCTTTTCCGCCGATCACCTCTTGAAATCCTACGGCGCGAATTTGATCTCGCTGGGCTTCATGAAGGGATTCGGAGCGGGCGGGCGGACCATCGGCGAGGCCTTCGCCGCGAAATCCCCCCGCCTCCAGTTCGTCCTCTCTCACAGCTTCGCGATGGGCGGCATGGTCGCAGGAAACCAGACCGGCCACGCCTTGGGGCTTTCGCAGGCGCCCCGTGGCGGCTTCAAACAGTCCGTCATCCGGGACGTCTTCGGCTACTTCAAGTACGCGGCCGGCCCCCGGGTTTTCGAGACGGTCTTCCCGGCCAAGGCCGCGGCGCCCCAACAAGCGCCGGAGCCCGTGAAAAGCGAACCCAAGAACGATCCGCTTCCGGCGCAGGCCCTCGTGGCCGCGAAGCAGGCGGTTGCTCCGAAGAAGGCCGTCACCCCCGCCGTTGAGGAGGCCAAGCGCGAGGAAGTCACCAGGGTCGACGTGAAAAAATCGGCCGATGAGGCCACGAAGGTTGAAGGAAAAGGCGCGAAAGAAGCCAAGGCCCCCGCCCCCGCGAATTCGAAGGTCGAGCAGCAGCTCCTGAGGGATCTGTCGATTCTGCAGGTCAGGACCAACGTCAAAACGCGTAACGGCTCCCCCGAAAAGTTCGGTTTCCAGGTGAACCGCCAGAACGGCAGGTTGGACACGATTGATATCCGCACGTCCGGGATCGAAGGATACGAGAAGGTCGTCGACGCCCTGAAAGCCAAAGGGCTGTCCTTTCAATCGTCCGAACATCCGAGGATGAAGGTTCTCGAGGTTTCCGCGGAATCGGGCCGCACGATCACCCTGCGCTTTGAGATCGGGTCCGAGGCCAAAGCGAACGCCGCTCCGGGCGCCAAGGCCCCGGCCGCCCCGTCCCCCCTCCTGCCCCAGGACGCTCTCTACAGCATCAGCGGCCCGGCGGGTCTGTACGGCCTTCTCACCGCTCACGGGGTCCCGCAGTCGGTCGCTCTCCTGGTCTCGGGGGCGGCGCTCGCCATCCCGGTCCTCGGCATGGTCTGGGGCGGCTCGCGGCCCAAGCCGCAGCCGATCGTCCCGAACGCCAACGGCACTCCGGTCGCGGTCCAGGACTCTCCGTCCTCTCCGGCGCGACTCGTCGTGGCGCCGACGCGAAACGGGGGGTTGATCCTCTTCGACGGTCCGATCGGCACCCCACGCGGGGGGGTCACCGTCAACGGCCGGCCGATGACGTACGAGTGGCTGAATGGAATGGCCGTCAAACCGGGCGACGTGATCGAGGCCGACGGACGCTCCTATGAGATCGCGCCGTCCTACCCCCAATCCGCCAACGTCGCCGCACTCCAAGCCGGCAACCAGGGCTACCCTCCCGCGCCCGCTCCTTCGGCCGCGCCGGGGCAGTCCGTTCGCGTGAGAGGTCAGGACGGCCGCACGATCCTGGTCGCCATCGAAGGCTCGGGCCGCGCCCCTGGCCAGAGGACGGCGGACGCGGAGGCCCAGGCGGCGATGTCCGATTGGATCCGGCAAGGTTACGGCCTGGACCAGGTCGTTCCCGGCGGCCGCCTCCATGTCCAGCAGGCCTTTCTGAAGGCCGACGGCAGCGTCCGCGGGGGGGCACCGAAGCTGGATGCGGCGGGCGTGGAACTCATCCCCGTTGCCGAAGGCTACCAGGCATCCTTCGTCAGGAACGGCGCCGTTGAGGCGGCGGTGATCCGTCTGGGTGACGCCAAAGAAGCCATCTTCCAGGCTCCGGAAGGAAAGTCCTCCCCCGAAAAACCCCTTCGCGACGGGGACGTGGTTGTCATGGGCCGTTTCGCGGAGGGCCTAAACTCGATGTGGATCGTGCGGGACATCATTAGAAAGACGGGAACGCAGTCGCCGGAGGCGATCCAGGCCGCTCTGGTCCAAGAAGCCCGTATCCGCGCCGAGCTCCGCAAGATCGTCCCCGCCGACCATGTCATCGAGCACCGGCACTACGCCCAGGCCTACGAGCGCGTGACGGGCCGGAAGCCCGATTTCGGATATGCCGGCTACTACGAGGCCGGCCACGTCTTGAAGGCGAACGGCGACGTGGTGAGCACGCGCGACGGCAAGGTCGTCGACCGCTTCCCGTCCGAGCCGATGGCCTTCCAGGTTCAAGTGGTCGGGAAATAGCTAATAATTCGATTCGAAATGGTCCCGGAACGCGAGGCCCGGTCCCAGCGGGTGGTCCACGGAAAACCGGCGGAGGTCCCGCGGATCGCCCTGAAGGGCCGACCAGAGAAAGGCGTCGGCGTGGGCCCGGAACTCGAGCGGGAAATGCTCTTCGGGCGCGATCGGACGCGCCCCTCGGGCCTCGAAGTCGACGGAATGCCGGTTCTCGTGGACGATATTTTCCAGGACGGCCCTCAGGACGTCTTCCGGTTCCAGACACCAGGGCAGACTGAGGGGCCGCGTCCTTGCGTAGAGCTCCGCCCCGCCGTTCGAGCTTCGGCTGAAGAAGATCGCATCCTGCGTCGAGGGAGAGAGGAAGTCCCGATGCCTCTCCCGGGCGCGACGCGCGAGCACGCGGCTCTCGAACTCGCCGTCGGGCACAAGCACCAGATTGTAAGCCCGTCCGATCCGGCCGGCCGCAGCGACTGAAACCGGATCGCCGAGCCCCTGAAACGCCCTCTTCACCTGATGCGGCCAGAACCGGTCTCCCGGCCGGTGGTTGCCGAGCGCGATTCCAAATACCTCCCGCGTCCGCCGGTACCGCGCCCGTGCATCGCCCTCCTCCATCAAAACAGGACCTTCGGTCCGGATCCTGCGAATCGCGGCAAGACTTCCGGCGTCCGCGAGATAGGCCGCCGCCTGCCTTTCTTCCGGAAGGACCGAACCGCCGCCGATTTTGAAATGTCCGTCGGACAGCTCGGCCAGTTTGGAAGACCGCAGAGGATCGTCGCTCTCAAGAAGGCGCCTACGGCGCTGCTCCCGCCCAGGCTCCATGGGCCCTAGAACAAGCGCCGCCCGTCTCTCAAGCTCCGCGAGCGATCCGCCCTGCGAAAAAAAGTCCACGAGCGAGACCAAGGCGGCCTCGTCCGCACGCACGGCCGCCTCCCCCAGAGCCGCGCGGGTGATCCATCCCGCGTAGCTGCCCTTGAGGCCTTTGTCGCCGACCGGTTCGATGAGATTGTGGAGACGTTCGAGGAGGGCGTCATCATGACGGAGAGGGACCGGCAGCCGCTGATAGGCGCGGCCGAATGGACGCGGGACGGAAAGGGCCTCTCCGATCCGCTCCGCCATCCATTCGGAGCGGGCGATATCCGCGACAGGCACCGAAAGAACCGGCGCGGGAAAGTTGAGTTGGGCGAGCCGCATCATACTGAGATCCTCGTCTTCGAACGATCACCTTCAAAGTTGAGGCAAAAGGCAGCGGGGCATAGGATTTCGTTCACTCCGTGGACAATATTT
Source organism: bacterium (assembly GCA_035454885.1). Classification (NCBI taxonomy): domain Bacteria; species bacterium. The sequence continues at coordinate 11,184 of DATIGE010000021.1, read as the reverse complement.
TCGCGTCCACTTTCAGCAAAATTGCAATCCTGCACAATTGAGTTTCAGCCCCCTGCAAAATAGGCTATCCTTCCGGAGTGACGGCTCTTTCCGTTGCAGGAATCCCCCCTCGCTATGAAGTTCTCAAACCCCTGGGCCGGGGGGGACGGGGGGAGGTCTTTCTCGTCCGTGACCGGGAGACCGGGCGAACCTTGGCGCTCAAGAGGCTCCTCGACACGAAGGCCGCCACCTCCGTCACCCTTTTCAAGGCGGAGGCGGAGATCCTGATCCGCCTCTCCCACGCGAACCTGGTCGGCATCGAAAATTTTCTGGAAGGCCCGCCTCCCGCCTACGTGATGGAGCACGTCGAGGGCCTCCCCCTCGACGAAGCCCTCCAAGCCTCCCAAGGCGCTTCCGACGAAACCGTCCTGAAGGTCTTCGCCGGCTGCTGCCGCGCCCTGCACTACCTGCACTCGCGGGGATTCCTGCACCGGGACCTCAAGCCCGCGAACATCCTCGTCACGGCCTCGGGCGAGGCCAAGCTCCTCGACTTCGGGCTCCCCGGCCTCGGCACCCCCGCCTATTGGCCTCCGGAGGCCAAGGCCGGGCGTTACGACGCCCAGAGCGACCTCTATGCCCTCGGCCTGTCGTTCTTCGAGTCCCTCAAGGGACGGAAACTCCCCGAACCTTTCGCGAAAATTCTCGAACGCCTGATGAAGGCCAATCCCTCGGAGCGTTTCGCGACCGCGCTCGGGCCGCTCAAGGCGCTCAACCTGCATCTCAAGACGCCCGTCCCCTTGAGCACGGAGGAGACGACTCAAACCATCCTGCAGAAGGCGCCCTGGGTGCCGCGACCGGAGGAGGAAGACCTGCGCGAGGCCGAGGACCGGGCGCGTGTCCTGATCGTCACGGGCCCGACGGGCATCGGCCGCACGCGCCTCTTGGAGGAAACGCTGTGGCGGCTGAAGCTCCGCGGGCGCGAGGCGCGCGTCTTTCCCGACGTCCATCGGAGAACGACGAACGAGGAGCGGAATGCGATCGGGCTGGAGGTTCGCCGTCTTCTCAAGTCCCAAACCCTGATTTTTCTCGAATACGATTCGGACCTGGCGGACGGAGAAACGAAGGCGTGGATCGCGCGGATCGCCGAAGAGACTCGAGCCGCCACCGTCGTCCTCAAGGATCTCCCCAAGAAGCGCGCCCTTGAGCTCGTGTTGAAGGCGACCGAGGACGATCCCCTCCCCAAGGACGAGGCGGATCGCATCGTGCGGGAGGCGGGCGGGAGGCCTCTGCTCCTCATGGAAGCCCTCCGCCACTACCGGCGGGGCGCCAAGGCCTTCGCGGTCCCAAAGAACTTTCAGGAAGCGGCGGCCGCGCGCGTCGCGGGGCTCCGGCCCGAGACCTCCTGGCTCTTCGCCCTCCTGGTCTCCGAGACCGGCACGGCGAGCGCCGGAGAATTGAAGGCCGCCTGGGCGGGAGACGGCGAGGCCCTCGCGAGGTCGGAGTTGGAGCTGATCGCCGCGGGACTCGTCACGTCGCCGCTCGCGCGCGAGGAACACCACCGCCTGCGGCTGGCCCACCCCGGCCTCCGGACAGCCTTCGAGACCGCATTCGGACCCGAGGGGATGCGAGACGCCCACGCCGCCTGGCTCTCCGCCCTTTTGAAGGATCATCCGAAACCGGAGCAAGGGCCCGCCGCCGTCCGTATCGTCCGTCACGCGATCGAGGCCGGACGCGCGGAGACGGCGCGCGCCTGGCTCCTTGGCGCCCTGGAATTTCTCTTCGGAAAAAACGCGTTCGAGGAGACCATCGCCCTCGCCGACCGCCTGCTCCCCTTCGCGGTCACCAACCTGGAGCGCGCCATCGTCTTCGGGCACAAGGCCCCGTCCCTCTACCGCCTCGGACGCTATGAAGAAGCCCTCAAGACCTACGACGCTTGGTATTCCGCCAAGGGCGACGACGCCACGCGCGTCGAGACGGTCAAGCACCGCCTCTACACGGGCATCACCTTTTTCGCCGCCGACCGCACGGAGGAGGCCCTCGCGCGCCTGAGCGAATCCATCGAGACCGGCGACCACGACCGTCATCCCGCCCTCAAGAACTACCACGCCCGGGCGCACGTCATGCTCGCAACGCTCCTGGAACGCGCCGGGGATCCGACGGCGGCGGACGGCCATCTGAAACAGGCCCTGCCCCTGGCGGAGGGTTCCCCTCTCCTTCAGGGTGAAATCGAAAACCGCTCGGGCCTCCTGGCCCAGGCGGAGGGCCGCCTTGAGGACGCGCGGCGGCGCTTTGAGACCGCGGTGAAGATTCTGGAGCAGGTCGGCAACCCGCAAGCCGAGGCGATCGCCTGGGACCACCTGGGCATGCTCTTCCGCGAGACCAAGGAGTGGGACAAGGCCCGGGAGTGCATGGACCGCGCCGTCTCCCTGTCCGAGAAGGGCGGAGAGGTCCTGCAAACCGCGCGCTATCGCGACAACCGCGCCCTCGTCCTGCAGGAAATGGGGCTCTACGCCGAGGCGTTGAAGGACCTGGACGCGGCCGGCGACGTCCTGGAAACCTACGGCGACGACGGCGACCGCGCGCGCGCCCGCAAGATCCGCGAGGACTTCCGCGCCTTTCGCAGCGTCAAAGACCGGCCGTATCCCGAAAAACTCGCCATCTACCAAAGGCTGCCGGAGGAATTCAAAATGGAATTCGAAAAAATCCTGCAAGGCCCCGTCCCGTCCGCCGGCGGCGGAGCGCAGCCCGGAGGCATCGCGCCGGGCCGGTTCCGCCTCTTCGCCGACATCAGCAGCAAGGTGGCGGCGATGACCGACCTCTCAAAGCTCCTCGAGGAGTTCCTGGACGCGGCCATCCTCCTGACCGGCGCCGAGCGCGCCTTTCTCCTTCTAAAGGACGGGCTGACCGGCGTCTCCTCCAAGGAAGGCCCCCTGCCCGGCTTCGGCGTCGCGGCGGCCCGGCGCTTTTCCAAAAAGGTGCTCGGCGAGGAGGAGTTCACGCCCTCGCTCACCGCCGTCCGGCGCGCCCTTCAGGAGGCCGCCCCGGTGGTGACCGACAACGCCCAGCTCGATCCGCGCTTTCAGGAAAAAAAGAGCGTCGTGACGCTCGGCCTCAAGGCGATCGCGGTCATTCCCCTCGTCCTGGACGGCGAGGCCGCCGGGGTGATCTACCTGGATCATCGTTTCCAGCCGGACCTTTTCTCCCCGGAGGACATCCTCCTGCTCGGCGCGTTCTCCTCACAGGCCGTGCTGGCGGTCCAAAAGGCGCGGCTCATCGCCGACCTTTCGCGCGCGCAAGAGCGGCTCAAGGCCAAGGTGGACGCGCAGGCGGAGCGGATCGAGAAGCTCGGCAAGAAGGGCGGAACGGCGGGCGCCGCCCGGGGCGCCCTCCGCCACGTCTACGACGAGATCGTCGGACAGTCTCCTCCGATGATGAAGGTCTTCGAACTCATGGATCACGTGACCGACACGTCCATTCCCGTCTGGATCCACGGCGAATCCGGCACGGGCAAGGAACTCGTCGCCCGCCTCCTCCATTCCAACAGCCCGCGCAAGAACGGCCCCTTCGTGGCGGAGAACGTGAGCGCCATCCCGGAAACCCTCCTGGAGAGCGAACTTTTCGGACACAAGAAAGGCTCCTTCACTCACGCCGACCGCGACCGGATCGGCCTCTTCGAACAGGCGAGCGGCGGGACGCTCTTTCTGGACGAGGTCGCCGACATGTCGCTCGCCATGCAGGCCAAGCTCCTCCGCGTCCTTCAAGAAGGCGAGATCCGCCCCGTCGGCTCCTCCAAGATGGTGAAGGTCGACGTCCGTCTCGTCACGGCGTCCAACCGGGACCTTGCCCAGCTCGTACGCGGGGGAAAATTCCGCCAGGATCTTTTTTTCCGCATCAACGGGCTCACGATCCGCCTGCCGCCGCTCCGGGAACGCAAAGGCGATCTGCCGCTCCTGATCGAGCACCTGTCCGCGCGGGTCGCGAAGACCTACGGACTTCCCAAGTCGGAATTGGACGACGGCGCCCTGGACGCGTTTCTCCGGCACGACTGGACGGGAAACGTGCGCGAGCTCGAGGCGGTGCTCCGGAACCTCATCCTCTTCGCCAAGGGACGCACGATCACGCGGGAGCTGGTCGAACAGCACCCGGAACTCTTTCCCCGGCACTCTTTCGAACCGGCGGCCGCGTCTTCGGAACCCCCGTTGCACCGGTCGGAAGATGACGTCTCGGAGAGGCGGAAACTCCTGGACGCGCTCAAGCGCCACTCGCTGGATAAGAAGAAGGCGGCCGAGGACTTGGGCATGGCCCTCCGGACCCTCTATTTGAGGCTGGAACAATTGGGGCTTCCGACCAAGAAGAGGCTGCTGGCGAAAATCACAGCTTGAAGATGTCGTAGATCTTCTGAGGTTGGCAAACGGAAAGCCCTCCGGCGGGTGGAGGCATAAAGACCGTCTCGCCCCAGCGTCCTCTGGCATCGATGCCGTCCACGTCCCCGCAATCCTGCGTCGACTTGCCCATGTCGCGGATGATGTAGGCCGTCGGCCGCGGACCGTCGGGGACCGTAATCGTCCCGCTAAACCGGCAATCCTCCGCCACGGACAGGTCCTGGCATTGAACGGTGTTCTTCGAAACCGACCTGTGGAAACGCACCTTGAGCAGCTCGCACCCGCTCGTCACGGGCACCTTGGTCCCGTCCATGAGAGCGGCCCCAATGGTCCCCTTCACCTCGTACTTGACGGCGTTTTCTTCCGGGCCGGACGTCACTTCGCAGAGCGGCTCGGCGGTGGCCGTGATGACGAAGTCAAAAAGCGTCTTGGCCTTGCCCCCTCCCTCCACGTCCGCGGGAAGCGCGCTCACGCCGCCGGGGTGGGGTTGGGCTAGGGAATCGGCGACGGCGTACATGGGATTTTTTCCGAAGGCCACGGCTTCGCCGGCGGGGGGCGGCGAACCGGCGGGAGGGGGTGTACCCGCGGGCGGGACGTATGGGGCGTCTCCGCCGGACGGGACGTCGGCCGTCAGGACCGTGTCGTCACCCGATTCCTTTTGAGCCGCGGCCGGCGCCAGCCCCGGCGCCGTCGGCGCGGCTCCCGGGGAAACAAACCCCGTGCAACCGGCCAGGGACGCGCCCAAAAAGATTCCGAGAAGGATTTTGCCCATGGATGTCATTGCCCTTTCCGCTCGAGGCCGCCCTTGAGTTTGTCATGAATCGTCATGCCGGGCATGATCATGATCCGCTGCTGGCCGCAGGGTGGAGGATTTTCGGTGGCGAGTCCCGAGAAGTCAAATTCGTTCTTCGCGGTCGCAAAATCGGGACTCTCCGGCGGCACGCAGGCCGGATAGGGTTGCGGATGCAACAGATTGATCAGCTCCTTGGCCAGGTGAAAAGCCGCCGACCCGGGGTCGGCGATCTCCATTTCCTGATGGAAGGTGCAATCGGGTTTCAACAGGATATCGGTGCACAGGAGGGCGTCCGCCCCCCCCTCCGTCACTCGAATGAAGCGCAAGGCGCAACCGACCAGGAGAGGCTTCTCCGTCCCGTCCCCGGTATCGACGAGGACCAACCGCCCGTTCAGCCGGCTCTTGACCACCTGGATGTCCAACCCATTGGCCCTGTGCAACGTCTCCGTGCACTGGCTGACGTTCCCCCGGACGGTCAGGGCGAACTTGGCATCCCCCTCCCACTCGTTGAGCGGCGCGCTCACGCCGCCCGGATGGGGCTTGGAATCCTCCTGAACGACGTCCGGTCCGGCCTCGGTCTTCGACCCGGCGTCCGCGGAGAAAACGGCGCCGTTCGACGCGACGGCCGGCGCGCCCGTGCCCTGGCCCGTCTCCAAACAGGCCGGGAGGCCCAAAACAAGGCACCCCACGAGAACCCATTCGAAACGCAAGATGTGCCTCGACATCTTTGGCATTTTACCTCGCCTTGAGCCGTTATTCCCTACTTTTCCTGAATAACCGATTATCGGACGCAGATCGTCTGGAGTTTCGCAGGGATTCCGGGCCGTCAGGTTCGCCAAGGGCCTTATTTCTTCCAATAGTAGACGACGCGGTTCCTGCCCCGCTTCTTGGCCCTGTAAAGCGCCTGGTCGGTCTCCTCGATGGCGCGACTGACGGGCGTTTTCGGAAGGTCGGGTACGGACAGGTCCGAGAGGCTCAAGACGCGGAACCGCGTCACGCCGATGCTGACCGTCACGCGGAGCGGTTCTTCGAGGCCAGGAGCGGAAATCTTGAGCTCCGAGATCTGGCGCCGGATCCGCTGCGCGACGCGGCCGATGCCCCTTTCGCCGACGTTCGCCATGAAGAGCAAAAACTCCTCGCCCCCCAGGCGGAAGACGTAATCGCCTTCCCTCACGTGAAACAGGGCCTTCGCAATCTTTTGAAGGACGATGTCTCCCACCGGATGGCCGTGGGTGTCGTTCACGTTCTTGAAATGGTCGATGTCGACCATGAGGAAATAGTCGGCCGGCGCATTCTTGCGCTTGCGCTGGAGATTCGCTTCCAAGATGGGCGTCAGGCGTTCCAACTCATGCCGGTTGCGGAGGCCGGTGAGTTCGTCGAAGTACGCGAGACGGAGGGCGCCCCGGGCCACGTCATAGAAGTAGGCGGCCGAGAGGAGCTCCGGGTCTCGGATCTCGCCGGGCGGCTGCAGGTCCATCAATCGCTGCAGCCCGGCCACCTGGGCGTTCCATTCGCCGAGGAGCGGTTGGAGGTCTTTTTCCCGCCAGCTGACGAGGGGGAGCCGCGTCGGCTGCTGGATGGGCGTCCGCGGCGAGACGGGAGGCTCCGTGATGCGGGCCGGCGGGACGAGGATCTCGGAGGCCCGGCGGTTCTCCAAGAAGAGACGGACCGGCTGCGGCAGCCAGCGGCCGAAGTCCCAGGGAACCCGGCCCAGGGTGTCGCGGATCCACTGCCGCGAGGGCTCCAGGTCCCGTCTCAAGTCCTCCAACTCCTTGTGGCGATAGGAGACGTCCCGGTCGACGGCCAGGGCCATCAACTCCATGGCGTACCGCTGGCTCAAGGGCGCGACGTCATAAACAGCCCCGAAGATCTGGGCGGCTCGAAAGGCCCCGGGCAGGTGGACAAGCACGTTCAGCTCCTTAATGAAATCCAAAGCCTGATCGCACCAGCATGGTGTGGGGGCTGTATCGAAACCCGATTCAACGAGGTTGCTCTATATTGGGACTGCATCGCGCCCTTGAAGGGGAAGCGGCGGAGGGGTAGACTCACTGCGTTATGAAACGATTGTTTCTCGTCATCCTACTCTTCCTGGGGGTCACTATGGCCTTGCCCGCGCGCGCCGAGTTCTACGACATCGCCGTCAAGTCCATCGATGGAAGGGACGCCGATCTTTCGGAATACCGGAACAAGGTGGTCCTCGTCGTCAACACGGCCTCGGAATGCGGCTTCACGCCCCAGTACGAAGGCTTGGAGAAACTTTACGAGACCTATAAAGACAAGGGCTTCGTCCTCCTCGGCATGCCCTGCAACCAGTTCGGCGGCCAGGAGCCGGGCACGAACGCGGAGATCAAGGCCTTCTGCGAGCGTCGTTACGGCGTGACCTTTCCCCTCCTCTCCAAGGGCGACGTCAAGGGGCCCAACCAGCACCCCCTCTACAAATTTCTGCTCGACGGCGCGGGCAAGGAAGGAAACGTCGGCTGGAATTTCGAAAAATTCCTGGTCGACCGGGAGGGCAAGGTCGTCCGGCATTTCTCCTCGAACGTCGCGCCCGAGGCACCTGAGTTGGTGAAGGCGATCGAGAAGGAAATCAGGGTCACGAAATCCACGTCCCAATGAGGAAGAGATCCCCTTCGGGCCGCTCTTCCACATAGAGCCCGCCGTCGGCCATCAAATAAAAAAGGCGCGGCTCGGGCCGCCCGGGCCCTTCGGCCGAGCCGGTTTCGAGAATGCGCGAGGCCTCCGGCGCCAGGACCTCCTGCCTCGCCCTCCGCACAAAGACCCCTTCCGGCAACAGGTGAACGCCTCGCCGGTCGATCCTTGTCTGTATCCACGGCATCATCTCCCTCATCTCCACCGGGCTCGGGCCCCGTTGGCTGAAGACCAGCGTCGCCCCATCCAAGATCGCGCCGGCGACGCGGCAGAAATAGAAATCCTTCTCGTCCGTAACGTCCTCCAGGCGCCCCCCTTTCGACGTGATCCTGCCGGCCAGATCCTGAAACGCCTTCGCCACCCCCTCCGGCGGCCGGACCTCCCCCGCGATCAACCTGGCATGCAGCGCCTGAATCGCCTGCCACTCCGATTGATCCGGGCTTCTGATGCACCCGAGAATCGCGCCGGGTTTCTGCCAGTAGGTATGGGCCGCGGCCTGAAGACCCATGCCCCGGGAGGCCAGTCCGCAATCCGCCAGGACCTGAAGTGCGTTGGCGGCAAACGGTGAGAAGGTCGCCGTCATCGTCATGGTCGTTTCTCCGTGTTTGATCCTCGACGGCCTCTTCGGCGGACCTCCCAAATGGTGGCCTCGATTCCGCGAATTCGCGCGATGGGAGGGAAAATTCTTAAGAATGGATAGATCATTCAAAAACGGAAAGGATCGTCAGCCGGTAGTAGCACAAGAGACGTCCCTCTTCGTATCGCCACTCCCGTTGAATGACCCCGTCCTTGACCAGGCGGTCGAGGGTCCCGTGAAGGAGGATGAGGTTCAAGTCGAGCTCACGCGCCAATTCGGTCCATGTCTTGGACCGTTCCCGGAGGGCCGACAGGATCCTGTTCCTGTTCGCCGCGCAGAATCTGCGTTCCAGAAGGAGGTAGCCCGTCCAGCCGACGGCCAGCAAGCCGGCGAAGAAAGCGATGGGGAGGCCGACGACTTCGAAGGTATCGGGGGAAGAGCAAGCGGAACAGGCGATGGCCGAGAGCACGGCCGGCGCCAGCGGAGAGGCCCGCATCGCGAACGTCCCCCTCGCGCCCTCTGTTTCATTCCTTGCACAGGAGATCACCGTCCACGACGGCTGGGGCCCATTCGGGTCGGTCAAAACATTCGCCAGGCGGAAAACCGGCGCTTGGATGTTCGTGATCACGTGGAAGACCCTGAAGAACGGATCGCCCGAATCCGTCCCCAAAGACATTTCTCGTAAAAGATAATGAGCCCGGCGGCGACCGAGGCATGCGGCGCCATGGCCCCAAATTCGTCGAGGAGTCGTTTTTTGACGTGCTCCAGGCTTTCGTTGTGGTCGAAGTAACCGCTGAGCAGCCAGTCCCGCAATTCGTCGAGCACTTTTCCCAGATGGGGGCCCGGCTTCGTCTCGTCGAACGCCTCGGCGCGTATCTCTTCCGAATGAAGGGGGCTGAGAGGAAGGCGAATGTCGACGGCCTCCTCCAGGGCATCGTACTGCAGGACCGCCTCCCGCGGCCTCTCCGCCGGCTTTTGATTGAAAACGCTGATGTGGGAGAGATCGTGCCGGGTCATGCGGTAGGCGTCCCGAATCATTCCATGCACGTCAAAAACCTCCAGGGCCTGCAGGTAGCCGCCGGCGTCGTAAGCGCCGCCTCGGAAGTCCGGGCACGGGACGCACAAAGGACGCCGGGGCTCGGCTTGAGCCAAGAGATCCCGCACTTCATCGAACGTACTCTCGGCGGCCGTCAACTGGACGCCGATGGGGTGCTCCCCGCCCCGCATCATCATGATGCCCAACTCGACTTGGAGGGGCAGATACCGCCACACGTTCGATTGATCCGGATGGATGACGGATTCAAAGAGTCCCGCGGCCAGTCCGCTCTTCAGAGTGCTGTTTGCGTTCATCAATCGACGCGCCGGATCGTAGACGCCTCCCGTATCCGGCTTCAGGCGGACCTCCGTCACCTCGAGGTCGGCCCGGGGACAGGCCGCAAGGACGTTCTGGAAAACCCCATGGCGGTCCCCGAGGCGCCGCACCGCCTCATCCAGAGAATAGGTCTCCACGCGCTCCAAGGCATTGACGGGACGCCCGCCCTCGTCCGTCAACCCTCTTTGAAAGTATCGAATTTGATTCCACGCGTTCGCCCTGTCGATGGCCGCCGCCGCATCGATGACGGGAACCTTTCCTTGGAGGGCGAGGCCCGCCATTTCCCGGCAGGCAAAATTGTCCGCGGCTTGGATGACGCATTGGGGACGCCGGAGCGCCGCCAGGCTCGCCTCCAAAAAGGCGGCGTTGGCGGGAGTCAGCGCGCTGACGGAGGCGGGTAAACAGGCCATGGTTGGGCTCCTCTCGAAGGCGCTTCTCGACGGGAGGTCCGGGATCTTGCGGACTGATTTGCTATGAAAGAATTTTTCTGAGAATGGATAAGGCGGCTATTTCAGATCTTCTAACCTCGTCCCCTTGCCCGCCCGGAGCTTTCGCCGCGCGGACTCGATGCGGGCCAGGAACTTCGGGTCGTTTTCCAGGCGGTAGTCGAGCCAATCGTCCTCCGATTTAAACCCGATCAACACGCCGGCCGGCTTTCCATGACGGGTGATGACCAGGTCCTCCTTCTCCGCCTTCCGCAGGTATTGGGATAATTGATCCTTGATCTCGGCCAATGCGATTTCCTTCATATCTTTTCCCCTTTCTTTTCCAGCCATGCGACGATTTTGGCCTTCGGCATGATCGCCAGGACATCGACCCGCGACGGCGTCACATCGTAAAAAACCCGAATATCGTCGACGCGCAACCGATATTTCGGGCGTCGCAACCCCTTCAACGCCTTGATTCGGCTCTTGCTCACCTTTTCGGGCTCATGCCTCAAATAGCGCTCCAAGGCATCGTTTACCGTCGCCCGCTCGTTCGCCCGGAGCTTTCGAAGATCCTCCACCGCTTCCGGCGCGAGAATGACCTCATATCTCATTCTGGCTATAATATAGCCAAATTATAAGAAATTTTTCAAGAAAGGAAAGTGAAGCGCCTAAGTCACAGCATCGAGTCCCGGGGAACGGGGGCGCCGACGCGAAAGCCGAAACCTTTGTGGCAGATATCGGGAAATGGGTGGCCACGCCAAGCCACCCTCAAATACATCCCGCCATCGTCATAGCAACCGCCGCGCAGACCGTATTGGTCCCATTTCCTTCGACCCCAATTTCTCTCCACCCACTCATTAACATTCCCCGTCTTGTGGCGAAGTCCAAACGGACCGTCCGGATATTGGGGATCATCCACATCAATCGTGCATTTCTCGCCGAAATGGACGAGCTTCCTGCCGTAGCGCCCGAATAGCTTGCCGCTCTCCGTCGCATACGTCAGA
>DATIGE010000020.1 GCA_035454885.1 bacterium | reverse complement strand
TCCCGGAAGATCGCGGAGGCGACGGCGGCCTGGAACTTGGCGAAGAGGTCCTCCTCGACCTTGTCGCACTCCTCAAAGTCGGGCACGTCGTTCCGGTTGAGGATCTTGAGGCAGTCCTCCTCGATCATCCGGCGGTGGCTGGTCTCCTCCTCCACCACCTGCTTGAGCTCGTCGCGGACGAAGCCGTTCCGCGTGATCTTGCGGTAAAGCGGGTAGAGCTTCATCGCCCGACGCTCGACCACCGCGGTGACCAGGAGGTAGTTCTGGTAGGAGTCGATCTTGGAGGTGAGCTTGGAGATCCATTCCGTGAGCGTCTTGTCCAGGGTCTGGAAATAATCGACGGCTTCGTCGGGACAGAGATAACCCGCGTCGGCGCCGCCGGAGACGATCACCGCGAGGCGCTTGAAGGCGTAGGCATGCCGCGTTTCGTCGGAATGGTGCTGGAGGATATCGAGCGAGGGGTGCGCCTTGGAGAAGGTTTTTCCGATCTTGCGTGCTCCGATGTACTCGAGGAGCGAGAGGGTGTTCAGCCAGCGCGCCTCAGCCTCGGGCCTCGAGGCGATCTTTTCCAAAATGTCCTTGATCTCCTTCATGAGGACGCTTCTTCGCTCCGCCTCTTGATCTCCCGGATCAGCCCGGAAAAAATCGGGCGATGAAAAGGATACAACACAACCCAATAGAGGAGTCCAGCCAGTCCCTTGGGCTCGAAATAAGCGGTTTGAGAGAGCACCGAGGCCTCGGACCCCGACTCCGGAACCACCTCGAACTGAAGCCAGGCGCGTCCGGGCACCTTCATCTCGGCCCGGAGACGAAGCAGGCGATTCTCGCGCACCGCTTCCACGCGCCAGAAGTCGAGCGCGTCCCCCGCCCTGAGGGTGTCCGGATTCCGGCGTCCCCGCCGCATCCCGATGCCTCCCACCAGACGGTCCAGAAATCCGCGCAGCCGCCAGACCCAATCCATGTAGAACCAGCCGCGCTCTCCGCCGATCCCCGAAAAGACCCGGAAGACGGCCTCGGGCCGGGCCTCGACCTCCGTTTCGCGTCTTTCCAGGATCATGCCCTCCCGCATTTCCAGGTGAGGGAGCGTCGGGTGGAGCGGCGGCGGCGCGGGGACCGCTTCCAACGAGGACTGGGAACCCGACCAAATGGTCTCGACCTCGCCTTCTTCGATCCGCTCCAGGGCGAGCCGGACGGCCTCTTCGTAGCCGATGGGACGGATGTCGAAGGTTTCGAGGGCCTCCCGCGAGCCGCAGACGACGTCGTTCTTAAGCCCCTCGATGAGCGGGCGGGCGAGGGCCGCCGGAATGGGCGTGACCAGGTCCACCCAGTAGGAGGAGACGCGGGGCGTCAGCACGGGCACGGGGAGGAGCCGCCTCTTAAGCCCCCTCACCTTCGCGTAGCCGAGCATCATGTCCCGATAGGTCAGGACGTCCGCCCCGCCGATCTCAAAGACCCGCCCGGCCGCGCGAGGCTCCCCGGCGGCGGCCGTGAGGTAGGCCAGCACGTCCCGGATCGCGATCGGCTGGCAGCGGCTCATGACCCACTGGGGGCCGATCATCACCGGCAGGCGTTCGGCCAGGGCGCGGATCATTTCAAAGGAAAGGCTTCCGGAGCCGACGATGATGGCGGCGCGGAATTCCGTCACGGGGACGCCCGACGACCGCAGGATCTCCCCCACCTCCTGGCGGCTCTTCAAGTGCGGCGAGAGGGCCTCGCCTTGGACGCCCAGACCGCCGAGATAGATGATGCGCTTGACGCCGGCGGCGCGCGCGGCGTCGGCGAAATGGCGGGCGGCCTTCCGATCGCGGTCCTCGAACCCCTCCTCGCCCGCCGTCATGGAATGGATCAGGTAGTACGCCACGTCGACCCCGGCGAGCGCCGCGGCGAGCGTCGAGGGATCGAGGGCGTCCCCGGCCACGATCTCCGCGCCGGGCCAGGGCCTGCCCGAGAGGGCCTCCGGCCGCCGCGCCAGGCACCGGACGGCGTGCCCTTGCTTCAAGAGGCGCGGGACCAGACGCCCGCCGATGTAACCGGTCGCGCCGGTGACGAGGATCTTCATAAAAAACGGGCGCCCGCCTGAGGCGGACGCCCGTTTCTACACCATTCGACCGATCGGTTGTTATGGATTATTCGCGGATGAGGCTGCAGCCGCCGCCGCCGTCTTCCCCGCCACCGCCGTCTGCCTCAATCACGCAATCCGAGGAGCAGCCGTCGCCGTCATCCCCGTTGCCGTCATCGCACTCCTCGCCCGCCTGGAGGACGCTGTCGCCGCAAGCGGGGGCGCCTTCGTTCGTGCAGAGGCTTGAGCAACCGTCGCCGTCGACCGTTCCTCCGTCGTCGCACTCCTCGGTGCCCTCAATGGCTCCGTCGCCGCAAACGGCCGCTACCTCGCTCTTGCAGGTGGCCGAGCAGCCGTCGCCGCCGGTGACATTCCCGTCGTCGCAGTCTTCGCCGGCCTGCAGGATACCGTCGCCGCAGGCGGGAGCGTTTTCATTCTTGCAATCCGCCGAGCAGCCGTCGCCGCCGGTGGTATTCCCGTCGTCGCATTCCTCGACCCCGTCGATCGCGCCGTTGCCGCACTCCAACTGGCAGACCGAATCGCAGCCGTCGTTGTCGGACGCGTTGCCGTCGTCGCACTCCTCGGCGCCATTGATCGCGCCGTTGCCGCACTCCAACTGGCAGGTGGCGTCACAGCCATCGTCGCCGGTTGTGTTCCCGTCGTCGCATTCTTCTGCGCCGCTGTTGTTCACGGAGCCGTCGCCGCAGATCTCTATGACGCAGATGCTGCTGCATCCGTCGCCGTCGGTCGTGTTGTTGTCGTCGCACTCCTCGCCGCAACTCACGTCATCGAGAACTCCGTCGCCGCAGGTCGAACCCGCGCCGGCGCAAACCCCGGCGCCGTCACATTGGTCGGAGGTTGAACAGATCAGCCCGTCGTCGCAGGGCGAGCCCGCGGCCTCGAACTGGCACGTCGCGCTGCAGCAATCGCCGTCGACCGTATTGCCGTCGTCGCACTGCTCGGTGCCGATCACGGTCGCATCGCCGCAGATCGGGTCGCAGTTGCTGGGATCCGCCTTGTCGCAGTCCCAGCCCGTCTCGATGGTGCAAGCGGCGCTGCATCCATCGCCGTCGATCAGGTTGCCGTCGTCGCAATCCTCCGTGCCCTGATTGTTGCCGTCACCGCACACCGGTGCCGCGGCCCCGGCCGGAACCGCCAGAAGAGCGAGGAACGCCACTAAGTAAAACATTCTTGGGGATCTCATAGGTCCTCCTAGGTTTTGGTTATATTCTTGCCCCCTGCAGTTCTTCTTATTAATTGAATTGGAACAGACGCAAGAATAATCTCTTATCCTGTCTTCTTTGACCATGATTCGGTCCGTCTCGTTTTTTTCGTAGCCATGTGGCACACTTCGCGGCGAGGTAAGGGTTGATGAGGTCTCCTGCACACGACAAGGCCTACGTGATCATCGCCCACGGGAGCCGCGAGGCGAAAGGCAACCGGACGTTTCTTCGCGTCGTCGCCAAACTCCGGTCTTCCACCCGAAAAAGACTCTTCGGCGCCTTTTTGGACCTCGCCGCCCCGTCAATCCCCGAGGCCCTCGAACAGGCCGTCGACTCGGGCGCCCAAGAGGTCGTCGTCGTTCCGCTCATGCTCTTTCCGGGCCGCCACTCCGTTCAGGACGTTCCCCGGATCGTTCGCAAGACCGCGAGGCGGCATCGGAACATCCGTTTCCTCGTCAAGAAGGCGCTCGCGCATCATCCGAAACTTCTGCCTTTCCTCAAGGAGATTCTGCGGTGAAAATCCTCGTTACCGGCGCAACCGGCCTGGTCGGCACGGCCCTCATCCCCAAGCTCCGCGCGGCCGGGCATCGCGTCGTGCGTCTCGTGCGCAGGAATCCCGTCAGCGACTCCGACATCCCCTGGGACCCGAACGCCGGCAAGCTGGACCCGATGTCCATCGAGGGGCTGGACGCCGCCGTCCACCTGGCCGGAGAGAACATCGCGGGGGGCCGCTGGAACGAGGCCCTGAAGAAAAAGATCCGCGACAGCCGCGTGAACGGCACGCGGCTCCTGGCGGAAACCCTGGCCCAGCTCAAGACCCCGCCCAAGACCCTCGTCTGCGCCTCGGCGATCGGCTTCTACGGAAATCGCGGGAACGAAGTGCTGACTGAGGAAAGCCCGGGCGGGTCGGGATTCCTCGCGGAGGTCTGCGCCGACTGGGAAAAGGCCTCGGCGCCCGCCGAGAGGAAGGGCATCCGGACGGTGGCCTTGAGGATCGGCGTCATCTTGAGCCGCGAGGGGGGCGCGCTCCGGAAGATGCTCCCGCCCTTTCGCATGGGCTTGGGCGGCGTGGTGGGGAGCGGGCGGCAATACTGGAGCTGGGTGTCGATCGAGGACGTCTGCGGCGCGATCCTCCACGCCCTGAACACGCCGTCCCTGAAAGGCCCCGTCAACACCGTCGCGCCTCAACCGTCGACGAACGCCGAATTCACCCGGACCCTGGGACGGGTCTTGAGGCGCCCCACGGTCCTCCCGGTGCCGGCCTTCGCGGCGCGGCTCGCCCTGGGCGAGATGGCCGACGCCCTGCTCCTGGCCAGCGCCCGCGTGGTGCCCGCGCGGCTGACGGCCTCCGGTTATTCCTTCCGCCACGCGGACCTCGAAACCGCCTTGCGGGATTTGTTGAAAAAATAGGGGAAGGGAGTAGGCTTGCCCGTCCGAACGCTCGAACGAAGACAGGAGGCTCTATGGCCAAGGCGCGCAGGAAGAAACCGGCCCGGAAAAAGAAGATGAAGATAAAGAAGACGATGACGAAGAAGCCCATGAGGAAAACAAGGGCGAAAAGGGTGAAAAAGCGGGTCGCCAGGAAACGGACCGTCAAGAAGGCGATGAGACCGGCCGCCCGGAAGGTGGCCGTCCAGGAGACGGTCAAGACCCTCACGGAGGGCCTCCCCGCTCCGGACTTCCGTCTCCAGTCCGACGACGCGAATTGGGTCTCGCTTTCCGACCTGCGGGGAAAGAAGGTCGTCCTTTATTTCTATCCCAAGGACGACACGCCCGGCTGCACCAAGGAGGCCTGCGCCTTCCGCGACGGGATCTCCCAGATCCAGGCCCTGGGAGCGGCCGTTTACGGCGTCAGCGTCGACGACACGGAGTCTCACAGGCGCTTCAAGGAGAAATACAATCTCAATTTTCCGCTGCTGGCCGATACCGACAAGAAGACGGTCCAGGACTACGGCGTCTGGAAGGAAAAAAACATGTACGGCCGGACCTACATGGGCATCGAAAGGACGACCTTCCTGATCGACGCGGACGGCAAGATCCAAAAAATCTTCCCGAAGGTGGACGTCGAGGTCCACTACGACGAGGTCCTGAAGGCCCTGGGGTAGGGATTTGGACAAGGACCCGATTCGGCAATTCAAGCTCTGGTTCGATGAAGCGTCGGCCGCCGGCGTTCCCCTGCCGGAGGCCTTCTGCCTTTCGACGGTGAGCCCGGACGGCCTCCCGGAGGGCCGGATGATCCTCTTGAAGGAGGCCGACGCCTCGGGCTTCGTCTTCTACACCAATCTCGAATCCCCCAAGGCGCACGCCCTGGCCAAGCGGCCTCAAGCCGCCTTGACCTTTTACTGGGAACCCCTCCGCCGCCAGGTGAGGATTCAGGGGCGGACCGAGCGCGTTTCGGACGCCGAGGCCGACGCCTACTTCCGCACGCGCCCCCGCGAGAGCCAAATCGGGGCCTGGGCGTCGTTTCAGAGCACCCCCCTGGACTCCCGGGAGACCCTCGAAAAACGCTTCGGGGAATTTTCGGAAAAATACGAGGGCCGCGACGTCCCGCGCCCGGCCCACTGGAGCGGCTACCGCGTCGTTCCCGACGCGGTCGAATTCTGGATTGAACGCCCCAACCGCCTTCACGACCGGTTTCTCTACACGCGGACCGGCGGGGGTTGGTCGATGAAGCGCTTGTACCCCTAGGGCGAACACCCGGTCAGCGAAGCAGACCCGTAGTTAGGGGTCGCCCCTGCATCGTCATTCGCCGAACTTCGCCAGCAAGAGGTCCAACTGGGCCAGGAGCGTTATGACGGCGTTCTCCACGCGGTGGATCGTTCGGCCGAGCGAGATCACCTGAAAACCGCGCCGCTTGAATTCCTCCAATTCCGCCTCGAGCCAGCCGCCCTCCGGCCCCACGGCGCAGACGATCCTCCGGTCGCGCGGATGGGGGCGCGCGAGCTCCGTGTCCCAGAGCGTCCGGTCGGTGGCCGGGTGGGTCAGGAGAAGGACGGCGTCCCGGAGGCGGCCCTCTTGTTCAAAAAATGTCCGGAACGACTCGTGGACCGTGACCTCCGTCAGGTAGGTGTTGCTCCCCTGCTCCATGCCGAGGCGCAAATGGTGCATCCAGGCGTCATCCTTCAGGAGACGGGAACTGAAAAAACTCTTTTGAACCCGTTCGGTGTTGATGAGGATGAGATCCCTCACCCCCGCGGCCCCGATCCCCTCCAGGACCTTCTTCAAGGTCTGAGGCCGGGGCAATGCCAAGACGAGGGAGAGGGAGGGGGTCTCCGGCCTGCCCTCCGGGATGCGGGTCTCGATCTCGACCAGGTCTCCATCGACCCGGGTCACCTTGCCCTCCCCGATGGCCCCTCCCGCGAGGCCGACCCGCAGGGTCTTGCCCACCGGGGCCCGGTGGACCTCACGGATGTGCGTGGCCCGGTAGTCGGTCAGCCGGACGACCGATTTTGAAACAAAATCATCGGGAAAGACGAGAATAAGATTCATATTGACCTTTTAGTCAAATAAAGCGAGTATTTAGCCATCAAAATGCCTGCCTTAGAGTCCTGCAGCATAGTGCTCATGTCCTCTTTAGCGGCGACCCACAACCCCCTTAGGAGGTAAACATGGGTAGAAAGTTATTCGTAGGGAACCTTCCCTTTTCCGCAACCGACGATACGCTCCGGGAGCTGTTCTCCCAGGCCGGAACCGTCGAATCCGCGCAGGTCATCATGGACAAGTTCTCGGGCCGCAGCAAGGGTTTCGGCTTCGTCGAGATGTCGACCGATGAGGAGGCCCAGGCGGCCGTCAGCAAATTCAGCGGCCAGGACCTGGAAGGCCGCGCGTTGACCGTCAATGAGGCCCGTCCGATGGCCCCCCGCGAAGGCGGCGGTGGCGGCGGCTTCGGTGGACGCGGCGGAGGCGGCGGTGGCCGCGGACGCGGCGACCGCGGCGGCTTCGGCGGCGGCGGTGGCGGCGGCGGAAATCGCCGCTGGTAATTCCGGCGTCAGTAAGAATCTCAAGGATTCCTAGTTTTCGCACGACCCCGTCATCTCGAGGTGATCCCTCGCGGTGACGGGGTTTTTGTTTGTGAAAGGCACGCCTCCGAATCGTTCTTGGGCGAGTTCACCAGCGTCCCCACCGCGTAGCCGGTCAGACGCCCCTCGGCGCAGGGTTTGAGCATCCGGAGGAGAGACTCGACCGAGACGTCGCCCGCGTCCATCCACGCCGCCTCGTCCTCCCGTCCCAGAATAACCGGCATCCGGTCATGGATCGGTTTCAGAAGCCCGTTCGCCTCCGTGGTGATGATGGTGAAGGAGCGCAGGAGCCCCCCGTCCGGCGTCTTCCAGGTCTCCCACAACCCCGCCAGGCCCAGCGGCTCCCCGTCCGCGGCGGTAAAATACATCGGCGTCTTCCGGGCGCCCTCCCGCTTCCATTCGAAAAACCCCGTGGCCGGCACGATGCACCGCCGCGACTGGAGCGGGGCGCGAAAGGAGGGTTTTTCCTTCAACGTCTCGGCCCGCGCGTTGATCATCTTGTATCCAACCTTCGGGTCCTTCGCCCAGTGCGGGACGAGCCCCCAATGCATGATCTCCAGGTGGGGCCCGCCGTTCGGGTCCTTCACGATGACGGGCACGTCTTGAGTCGGGGCGATGTTGTAGCGGGGTTTGAGCTTTGGACCTTTGGAAGGCAGCCCGAAGCGGTCGGCTAGTTTAGGATACGGGGCGGTTTGGGTGTAGCGTCCGCACATGCGCCGATGATTCTACTGTCCGGATCGACCGCAAGCAACGGGAGTCCGATGTGCCTCCGCGCGGTCTCCCCCGGCAGGAGATGGTCCCGCCGGTAGGTCCGGATGTCGTTCTTCCCCCGGGGCCGGCCCTGGAGCTTCAAGGCGTCGCCCACGAAGATGCTGTGCTTGCCGTAATGCGCGTTGATCGCGTCGATCGCCTTGGAGGCCTCCTCGATCTTCACCGCCTGGAGCGGATTCTCGAACAACCCGAACTGGATCGGCTTCGCCTTTTCCAGATGCGAGAGGACGACGCCGGTGGCGCGGTACTCCGTCCCCCCCTCGAAGATTTTTTCGAAGAGCCCGCGCGCGAGGGGCGCGAGCTGGAGCGTCGCCACCGTCGGCCGGGACAAGACCGCCTCGAGCCCCACGGTCGTGAAGTTCTGGCGCTTGAGATAGACCGTCATCCGCCCCGCGACGAGATCATACCGCCGCGCCTTGATGCACGCGCTCTCCAGGTTCCTCAAGAGTTGGGCCTTCACGTAATCCGGATCCGGCGAGGGCGGCAGGAAGGTCTTGCTCTTGCAGATGGACTGATACTCCTGCTTGGCGTTCACGTCGATCTTGTAGACGTACTCCCCCTGCAGCTCGCTCCAGATCTCCACCCCGATCTTGCCCAGACGCCTTTTGACGAAATCCCGCGAGAGCCTCACGTAGTCGTAGGCGGTCTTCAACCCCAGCTTGTTCAAATAGGCCGTTTTGTTGGGCCCGAACCCCCACACCTTCTCCAGGGGCGTCCGGGCGAGGAGGATGTGCAGCTGGTGCCCCGGCACCGCCGTGAACCCCGAGGGCTTTCTAAACTTGGAGCAGAGCTTGGCGAGCGACTTGGAGAGGCTCAGGCCCACCGAGACCGTGATCCCCAGGTCCTTCTCCACCTGGATTTTCATCCGGCGCGCGATCTCCTCGTAGGAGCAGTGATAGAGCATGCGGAACCCCGTCAGGTCCGCGAAGGCCTCGTCGATGGAGTACTCCTCCACCTCCGGCGTGAAGTCGCGCATGATGGCGTACATTCTTTTCGAAAAGAGGCTGTAGGTCTCGTAGTCGGAGGGCAGCATCACGCACTGGGGACAGAGCTTTCTCACCTCCGAGAGCGGCACCCCGCGCTTGACCCCGTAGGCCTTGGCCTCATAGCTCGCCGCCGCCACGATCCCCCGCTCGATCCCCGTCACCACCGGGCGGCCCTTCAGCTCCGGATGGATGGCCTGCTCGATGGAGGCGAAGAACCCGTCTCCGTCCAGATGCAAAATCCCGCGGGGCCAGGAATCGATCCGCACCGGTTCGCAGGTCATCGGTACCTCCTCACCACGGCGCCGACGACGCCGGCCACCACCAGCTCCTCCTTGGGATGCAAGACCGGATACTTGGGATTGCCCGCGACGAGGGAGACCGTCTTCCCCTCCTTCTTGTAATACTTGAGGGTCCATTCCCGGTCGATCTGCGCGAGCACGATGTCGCCGGACTTGGGGCTCTTGCCCCTCTCGATGATGACGAGATCGCCCGGCAGGATCCCCCCCTCGATCATCGAATCCCCGGTGACCTTGAGGAGAAAACTCGCCTCGGGCCGCCGGATCAAATACTGGTCCAGGCTCATCACGTCGACCAGCTCCTCCTCTGCCGGCGACGGGAACCCCGCCACCACCTGCCCCGCGAAGGGCAGGACCCACCGGGACTTGAGCCGCCCCGTCTCGTCGGCCTGGAGATGACCCTCGGAGATCAGTCTTTTCGCCAACTTATAGGCGGCGTTCTTGGAGGCGAATTGGAAGAGGTCCTGAAGCTCCGAGTAGGAGGGCATCCGCCCCCACCGCGCCTGAAAGGAGCGGATCTTCTGCAAGGCTTGAGAGTTGGGGGGTCGGATGGGACGTGGCTTCACAATGAAATCATAGGTGAACGATCGTTCACCCGTCAATGGAAATGAAAGATTCCACCGACATCGCCGATTGACCCAATGAATGCGGCACGATAGTCTTTCTTTGTGGCTGGCCGAAAACAAGGACTCCAAAAAATCATGAGGCTCCGGCGACGGACAGAGGCTGTCTGCCGACGGTATCCCGGGGCGGATCGCAGTGTCATTTATCACACGCTCTTGCTCTTGACGAAGCCGCCCGCCGAACGTCTCAAAATCGCCCTGACCCGTGCAAAAAAACTCCCCCTTCACGGATAAAGAGGCCGCCTTTTTCAAGGCATTGCAGCGCCATAAGGTGCCGTTTCTCGTCGTAGGCCTGTCCGCAGCGACACTCCAGGGGGCCCCTGTCGTGACTCAGGACATCGATCTTTGGATCGAAGATTTGAACGATTCCCGATTTCGTGAGGCACTCAAGGACGTGAAAGGATTCTTTGTGCCGCCCTTCGGCCCCAATCCGCCGCAAATCGGAGGAGACGGTCTGGACCTGCTCGACCTCGTCGTGTCCATGCACGGCCTGGGACGCTTTGAACAGGAGTACAAACGGAGTCGCTTGGTCCGCGTTGGTCCTCTCACGCTGCGAGTTCTGCCGCTCGAGCAGATCATCAAGAGCAAGAAAGCGCTGGGAAGAAAGAAGGATGAAGCGGTCCTTCCCGTCCTTGAGGACGCCTACCACGCGATCAAAAAAGCGCGCCGCCGGGCAAAGAAGTCTTAAAACTTTCCGCTCAGTCCCCGATCTCGACGATATGGGTCCGAAGCGCCGCCTGTCCCTCGGCGTCGACGGT
>DATIGE010000019.1 GCA_035454885.1 bacterium | reverse complement strand
TTGAGAAAGTTGGGGGAACTGAGACCCGCCAAGCGGGCGAACGAGCGAAAGGAGAACGCGGAGCCTTTCTTGTCCTTCTGTTCGGCGTAGTAGTCCTTGAGGAAACGCCGGTAATCGAGATATTTAAACAACTCGACCATGGTGATTCATTATCGACGCCCGAAAGGCTTCGTCCAGAGGAATCTTTTATGAGATGGCAAATATAGAATACTGAATATGTTATAATACATAATGTTATTAGTTAGTTATAATTGTACTGATCAATAAAATATAAATCATAGAATACGCATGGCAAGCGGCAAATTTCATCTCGTCTCGGATTTCAAGCCCCAGGGTGACCAGCCCCGGGCGATCGGGGAACTCACGGATGGACTCCTCCGGGGCGAAAGGCACCAGACGCTCCTGGGCGTGACCGGTTCGGGCAAGACCTTCACGATGGCGCACGTCATCGCGAACGTGAACCGGCCCACGCTCGTCATGGCGCCGAACAAGACGCTCGCGGCTCAACTGTTCTCGGAATTCAGGGAGCTCTTTCCCGACAACGCCGTCGAATACTTCGTCTCGTATTACGACTATTATCAGCCGGAGGCCTATGTCCCCGCCCAGGACCTCTTCATCGAAAAGGATTCCTCCATCAACGAGGAGATCGACAAGCTCCGCCACGCCGCCACGCGTTCCCTTCTCGAACGCAGGGACGTCATCATCGTTGCGTCCGTCTCCTGCATCTACGGCCTGGGCTCGCCAGAGGCCTACCAGGACATGGTCGTCAAGATCGAGACCGGCATCGAATACCCGCGCCAGAAGCTCCTCAAAGACCTGATCAAGATCCAGTACGAGCGCAACGATTACGATTTCCACCGGGCGACCTTCCGGGTGCGAGGCGACGTCGTGGAGATCTTTCCCGCCCACGAGGAGGACCGCGCCATCCGAGTCGAATTTTTCGGCGATGAAATCGATGCCATCTCGGAGATCGATCCGCTGCGTGGAGCCTCATTCGGCAAGATTCAGGGCACAACCATCTATCCGGCCTCGCACTATGTCACGCCCGAGTCCCAAATGAAGCGGGCCATCGTGAATATCCGGGAGGAACTGAAGGACCGGATCAAGTTCTTCATGAACCAGGGCAAGTTCATCGAGGCGCAACGGATCGAACAGCGCACGAACTATGACCTGGAGATGATGGAGGAGATCGGCTTCTGCAAGGGAATCGAGAACTATTCGCGGCACATCACCGGGCGCGGACCCGGCCAGGCGCCCCCCGTCCTGATCGACTACTTTCCCCCGGACTGGCTTTTGGTCGTGGACGAGAGTCACGTCACCATCCCGCAGGTTGGCGGCATGTACCACGGGGACCGGAGCCGGAAGACCAACCTGGTCGAATACGGGTTCCGTCTGCCGTCCGCCATGGACAACCGCCCGCTCAAGTTCGAGGAGTTCGAGGCCCTGACGAACCAGGCGGTCTATGTGTCGGCGACACCCTCCGATTACGAGCTTAAGAAATCAAAGGGCGTCGTCGTGGAACAGATCATCCGTCCGACCGGTCTGATCGATCCGAAGATCGACGTCCGCCCCGCCTCCGGCCAGGTCGACGATCTGGAGAAGGAGATCCGCGGTCGGATTGCCAAGGGCGAGCGTGTGTTGATTACGACACTCACCAAGAAGATGGCGGAGGACCTGACGCGTTTTTACCAGGACAAGGGACTGAAGGTGAAATACCTCCACTCCGACATCGAGACGCTCGAACGCATGGAAATCCTCCGGTCGCTCCGGTTGGGCGAGTTCGACGTGCTCGTCGGCATCAACCTCCTCCGCGAAGGCCTCGACCTCCCGGAGGTCTCCCTTGTCGCCATTTTGGACGGCGACAAGGAGGGGTTCCTCCGTTCCGAGCGCTCCCTCATCCAGACCTTCGGCCGGGCGGCGCGAAACGTGAACGGGCAGGTCTTTGTCTACGCGGACACATGGACCGATTCGATGAAGAAGGCGATCGGAGAGACCAACCGCCGGCGCGAGCTGCAGGAATCCTATAACAAGAAGCACAGCATCACGCCGGCGTCGGTCAAAAAGAACATCAGCGACGCCCTGCACTCCATCTACGAGAAGGATTACGTGACGGTCGAGGCGGCGGAAGACACCGCCTCGACCGTCCGCCTCGAAGACATCCCGAAGAGGATCGAGTCCCTCAAAAAAGAGATGCGCAAGGCCGCCGAGCGGATGGAGTTCGAAAAGGCCGCCCAGATCCGCGACGAGATCAAACGCCTGCGCGACCGCGAATTGGCCCTGGGAGTCAACGTCTAACTACATTACGGGACGTCGCATTGCCCGCTCTCCGCGACCGGCGTCGGCTCGGTGTCGCCGGGACACGTGAGGTCGCAATCGGCGCCGACGGAGCAGCTGACGGAACAATCCCCGGTGCAAGTCACGTGACAAACGGAATCCGCCGTGCAGGTCACGCTTCCGCTCTGGCCGACCGTCAAGTCGCAGGTCGAACCGCTGCCGCAATCGACGCTGCAGGAGGCCCCGCATTCACCCGTGCAGTCGTTGTTGTCCATGCAATCCAGGGAGCAGCTGGCCCCGCCGCAGGCGGTATCCGTGATGTCGCAGGCCTCGCCGGCAGGGCAATCGCAGGTCGTGCCCGTGCACGTTAAGGCTGCACTGCCTCCCCCGCCGCCGCATCCCCACGTCCCGCCGGGGCCCAGGGCCGCCAAGGCGGCCAGGAATAACAGGACCATCCCGGCCCCGGCCGTCTTTATCTGTTTGTTTTTCATGTGCTTTTCTCCTTTTTGTGTTTACTGATCTAGACTCAAGTATGACTTATAAATTACAATGTCATTATATTTCAGATACTTTGACAAGATTTTCGTTTACACCTGTAAACGGATTCAATTTTTTTGTCTTGCAGGAAAACTCCGTCGCTCCTAGTTTGAAGCCATGCGGAAGCTGAGCCCCGTCAACGTCTTCGAATACACGGACTACCGGGCCTTCTTGCGGGACTGGTACGAGGCCGCAAAAAAGAGCGGGGGGACCCTCTCCTACCGCTCCTTCGCCCAACGCGCGGGGCTGAAATCCATCAACTTCTACAAGTTCGTCATGGACGGCGTGAGGAACCTGACCTCCGACTCCGCCGCGAAGTTCGCCCTGGGGCTCAAGCTCAACAAGCAGGAGACGGAATTTTTCAAGAAACTCGTCCTATATACACAGGCCAAGACACACGACGAGAAGAACCGGCGCTATCAAGACCTCCTGCGCTCGCGCAAATACAGCCAGTTGAAGCCCATCGAACGGGATCAGTATGAATATTACGCGACGTGGTACCACCCCGTGGTTCGCGAGCTGGTCGTCTCCAAGGATTTCGACGGGACTTTCGAGTGGATCGCCGGACGCCTCTCTCCCGCCATCACCCCGGCCCAGGCCGAAAAGTCGGTGGAGCTCTTGGAAAAGCTCGGCTTCATCGAACGGACTGAGGAGGGGCATTGGAGGCAGGCGAGCTCCATTGTTTCGACGGGGGCGGAACTCAAGAGCCATGTCGTCCACAATTACCACAAGATCGTCCTGGACCTGACCAAGCAGGTGATCGACGAACTTCCGGTCGATCGGCGGGATGTGAGCACGATGACCCTGGGCGTTAACCGCGGCCGGGTGCCGGAATTGAAGAGGCTCATCCAGAATTTCCGGCAAGAGATCTTGAGGGCGGTCGCCTCGGACACCGAACCGGAAGAAGTTCTCCAACTCAACATTCAAATGTTTCCTCTCACGATTTCTGTCTCGCCCCAGCAGGAGGTCAGGTGATGCGCCGGATACTTTCATGTTTGTTCGTCCTTCTCGCTTTCGCACCCTTCATGGGCGGCTGCGGCTCATCGACGGGTGGAACGGAGACCGGCAACACGACGGCGGTCTCGATTCGCGTGATTGGCTACCAGTCTTCGTTGCTCGCGGCCTTGACCGTGGGAGATCTTCAAGTCGGCAAGGCCATGATCGTCCTCGACAGGCTTCATTTCCGGCCTTTCAGCGCCTGCCAAGACGGTTCGCAGGACGAGGGCGCCCAGGACATTCAGTTCAACGGACCCTTCGTGGTCGACCTCTTGAACGCCGGCGAAATTTCGGGACTGGAGGGTCTTCAAATCCCGACGGGGCGGTATTGCCGGATTGAACTCGTCCTGAAGAAACTCGAATCGACGGGACCGATGTTCAACAAGAGCGTGCAGATCGAAGGGGCCCGAAGCGATGGCACGCCGTTTCTGATGACGACCGAGGTCGACGAGGAATTCAAGCTCGAGAACGAATCGACGGGGTTCCTGATCGAAGAAGCAGACCCCCTCAGCGTCTTCTTCATCGCCTTCGACCTGGACCAATGGTTCAACGGGGTCGACCTGATGGATACGTTCATCGAAGTTTCCAGCGGGGGCGGCGGGGAACCGATCATCCTGATCAACGACATCAAGAATCAGACTGTGCAGGAACTCATTGAGGAGAACATAAAGCATTCGGCCGATCTTTTTGAAGATTCGGACGACAACGACAGCCTGGATCCGGAGGAGGAGGGCAATCCTCTGGCCATCGGGACGTCCGTTCCCTGATACGCCGGCCGGCACGGGAACGATGTCGCGGTCTCGGAGGAGAATTCATCCGCCGGAACGGGCTGTCATCAACAACCAAATAAAACAGGAGAAGATGACCCATGAGAAAGATAAATGGTTTCCTGGCGGCGTGCGCCCTGACGCTCGCGGCCGGATGCGGGGGCTCCAACGGGGGCTCGTCCGATAACCTCAACCTCCCCGCGGGCACGAACGCCCTCTTGAGCGTCTACGTGTCCGGTTCGGGCCCGGCGGCCCTGACCCTGGACGCCGGCGGCAAGACGGTGGAGATCACCACCGCCCTGATGGGGCTTTCGGAGGTGAAGCTCCGGACGGCGTCAACGACCGACACGGAGGCGACGGAATTGAGCCTGCCGGGCCCCTTCATCGTCGATCTCGAGGCTCAGACGGTGGAGAACCTGGGCCCGTCGCACATCGATGACGACGCCGATGACGACGGCATCGAGGATTCCAAGGACTCGGACGACGACGGCGACGGCACGCCCGATGTCTCCGATTCCGATGACGACGGCGACGGCGTGGCGGACGAGGACGACTACGTGATGGACGAATGCAGCATTGTCGACGCCCTGGAGCTCCCGGCCGGCACCTACACGAAGATCGAGGCCAAGCTCGACAAGATCGAGGACGGCGACGGCATCGATCCCGCGAGCCCCTTGGCGGGGAAGAGCCTCTACATCGAAGGGACCTTCGACGGTACCCCCTTCGTCGTGACGGCGGACTTCGACGAGGAGTTTGAGGTCGTGAACCCGGCGGGCATCGTCGTCGAGGACGGCTCGATCGCCTCGTTCATCTTGAGCTTTAACCTCGCGGGCTGGTTCGAGGGCATCGATCTCTCGGCGGCCGAGACGGAAGGCGGCATCGTCCTCCTGGACAGCGGCCACAACTCGGCCCTCTTTGAACAGTTCCGGGACAACGTCAAGGCGACGATGGACATGGAAAACGACTCGGACGACGACGGGATTCCCGACAGCGAAGACTAGCTACCTTTACGAGCCGTAGCGAGCCCGCCTAGGGCGGGGGAAGCGGGGCTAGCGCGGTCAGGTCTTGTCGGCGGGTAGCGGCCCGGGGCCATTGCGGCCCCGGGCTTTGCTTTTGTATAGTGGCCGCGTGGACCTTCCCCAAAAAGTCGCGGACTTTCCCAATGCCCCGGGTGTGTACCTGATGAAGGACGCCCAGGGGCGCGTCGTTTACGTGGGCAAGGCGATCGACCTGAAGAAGCGCGTCCAATCCTACCTGAAGGAAAAAGACGAAAGATACCAGGTCAAGTTCCTGATGGCCCGCGTGGCGGACATCGAGCTCGTGGTGACGGATTCCGAAAAGGCGGCCTTCCTCCTCGAGAATACGCTGATCAAGAAGCACAAGCCGCGCTACAATATCCAGCTCAAGGACGACAAGAGCTACGTCAGCATCAAACTCTCCCTGAAAGACAGGTTCCCGCGCCTTTACGTCACCCGGTCGATCAAGAAGGACGGATCGCTTTACTTCGGGCCATACTCTTCCGCCGCCGCCTCTCGCGAGACCGTCGAGTTCATCGAAAAATACTTCCGTCTGCGCTCCTGCTCCGACACCGAGTTTGCCAACCGCGTCCGTCCCTGCCTTCAGTACCAAATCCACCGTTGCGACGCCCCCTGCGTCGGCTGGATCGGCGAGGCCGAGTACGGCGGCTTGGTCGACCAGGTGAAACTGTTCCTCCAGGGCCGGAAGAAGGACCTGGTCAAGATCCTGGAGGGCCAGATGCGGGAGCAATCGGACCGCGAGGAATTCGAAAAGGCGGCGGCGACCCGTGACGTCGTCTCTTCGATCCGGGAAACGCTCGAGCGGCAGAGCGTGGACCGCCACACGTGGCTCGATCAGGACGCGATCGGCATTCACCGCGAAGGCGACCGGATGACCTTTTGCGTCCTCATGGTGAGGGAGGGCAAGGTCTGGGAGTCGCTTCTCTATCACGTGAAGGGCCAGGGAGAGGACGAGGACGTCCTCGCATCCTTCGTCAACCAATTCTACGGTGAGGACCGCTCTCTCCCGGACGAGATCCTCCTGCCCCGCTTCCTCGAATCGCAAGGCACTCTATCCCAGATCTTTTCGGAGAAGCGGGGTGAAAAAACGGAGGTCTTGAATCCGCAACGCGGCGACCGCGTGGACCTGCTGGATCTCGCGCATCGGAACGCCGAGGAAGGCTTCCAGCGCCGCGCAAAAAAGGGCGAAGAGATCCGGGATATCCTTACGGGCCTCCAAGAAGAGTTGGGACTTCAGAATTTTCCGCGCCGCATGGAATGTTTCGACATCTCCAACACCGGCGGCCGGCAGTCTGTCGGATCGCTGGTCTCCTTCGTGGATGGAATGCCGTTCAAGGATGGCTACCGACGCTTCAAGATCAAGACCGTCGAGGGCCCGAACGACTTCGCGTCGATGAAAGAAGTTCTCAGGCGCCGGCTGAGCCGTCTCGCCTTGGAGGGCGACGAGGGCCAGAAATGGGAAAAGCCCGACCTCCTGGTCATCGACGGGGGCAAGGGACAGCTCTCCATGGCGGAAGCGGCCCTTCGGGAGCTCAACATCACTGGATTCGACCTGATTGCGCTGGCCAAGGAAAAGGACCACCCATCCGAGCAAGATCGCGTCTATCTGCCCGGGCGCAAGAACCCCGTCCTCCTGGGACGTCATTCCGGCCTGTTGCATCTCTTAATGCGACTCCGGGACGAGGCCCACCGCTTCGCCATCGCCTACCACCGGAAACTCCGGGGTAAGAAGTTCCTGTCCTCCCGCTAGGAAATTACCATTTTGATTCAAGAACGAATCAAATGAGGTTTTTTTGACTCATCTTTACGGGGAGTTCCCGCGTCATCCCCCGCTTATCCACAGGCCCATCCACTCAAAAAACCCCGATTTATTCACAGGTTCATCCACAACGCACCGCGATGACCGACCGTCGAACGGACATGGCACGTCCTTTGCTCATTCAAGGGGCATGGCGATCAATCAAGATTCGGGGACGACGTTAGAGAACCTATCGCTCAAGGCCGGGGGGGAGGCCTTGAACGACCCGAAGCCGACGGTGCTGAGTTGCGGGGGCATCCACCTCCCCTACAACCACATCCCGAATCAGCCTCTCAAATGGAGGGACATCATCACCATGCCCGGCGCCGACATGTCGCAAAAACTGTTCGGCCTGGGCCCCGTGACCTATGAGTGGAATCCCTACCTGGAAGAAGCGATCTACGAGAACTAGCTTCCATTACGAGCCGTAGCGAGCGCTGTCCAGCGGGAAGCTGGATTAGACGCGATCCAACCAACCGCTGTATTTTTCATTCCCGCCGCGAACGATCGAGAAAAACGTCTCCTGAATCTTTTTGGTGACCGGACCCGGCTTGCCCGTGCCGATCGTCCGGTCGTCCAGCTCGCGGATCGGCGTGATCTCCGCCGCCGTGCCTGTCAGAAACACTTCGTCCGCCAAATAGACCTCGTCCCGCGTGAACTTTTGTTCGACGACCGGAATCTTCTCGTCCTTCAAGACGGTGATCACCGCCTCCCGCGTGATGCCGTCCAGGATCGACGCCCCGGTCGGCGTCGTCTTCACGATGCCGTTCTTCACGATGAAGATGTTTTCGCCGGAGGCCTCGGCCACGTAACCCTCGGGGTCCAGCAGCAAGGCCTCGTCATAACCGGCCTTGAGCGCCTCGCGTTTGGCGAGGATGGAGTTCACATAGTTCGAACACGCCTTGGCCTTGTTCAGCACGGCATTGACGTGGTGCCGCGTGAAGGACGACATCTTGAGCCGGATGCCGTTCTTGACGCCTTCCTCTCCCAAATACGTCCCCCACGGCCAGGCCGCGATGATCACGCGGATGGGGTTCAACGCGTGCAGTCCCATTTCGCCGTCGCCCATGAAGACGAGCGGACGGATGTAGCCGTGCTTGAGCTTGTTGACTCGAAGAACTTCGCGCGTGGCCTCCATGACCTGTTCCCGCGTGAACGGGATCTTCATCTGGAGGATGTGGGCCGAGTCGAACAGACGGTCGATGTGCTCCTTGAGCCGGAAGACGGCGGTTCCCTTGGGCCCTTCATAGGCCCGGATGCCCTCGAAGACACCGAGGCCGTAGTGGAGCGTGTGGGTGAGCACGTGGACCTGCGCCTGGTCCCAGGGGACCATCTTGCCGTCCATCCAGATGAATTCGGTCTTTTGCATGGAACTAGGTTCTCCTAACCAAAAAGCTTTTTCAAGGACTCAGAATACGGCGGTTTCGCGATCCCCTTCTCCGTGATGATGGCCGTTACGAGTTCATGCGGCGTTACGTCGAAGGCCGGATTCCGCACCTGGATCCCCTCCGGGGCCACGCGCTGGCGGAAGAAGTTCGTGACCTCCTCCGGGTTCCTCTCCTCGATCGGGATCTGGTCGCCGGTCGGGCACGTGAGGTCGATCGTCGAAAGCGGCGCCGCCACGTAAAAGGGGATGTCGTGTTGTCGGGCCAGCACGGCCACTCCGTAAGTGCCGATCTTGTTGGCCACGTCCCCGTTGGCGGCGATGCGATCCGCCCCGACGATCACGCGCTGGATCTTCTTCTGGCGCATGAAAGCCGCCGCCATGTTGTCCGTGATGAGGGTCACGGGCACCCCGCTCTTCTCCAGCTCCCAGGCGGTCAGACGCGCGCCTTGAAGGAAGGGACGCGTCTCATCGGCGATCACCTCGAATTTCTTCCCCGCCTCCTTCGCCGAATACAGGACACCCAGGGCCGTCCCCCATCCGGCCGTTGCGAGCGCACCGGCGTTGCAATGGGTGAGGACCGTGTCGCCGTTCTGGATCAACTCCTGGCCGAAACCACCCATTTTCTTATTGATGGCGATGTCTTCCTCATAGATCGCGATCGCCTCCGCGCGAAGCCTCTCTTGAAGGGCGGGAACGGCCAGGGCGCGGTTCGACTCCATCACCTTTTTCATCCGTTCCAAACCCCAGCGCAAATTAACCGCCGTCGGCCGTGTTTCCATGAGGGTTTGGAAGACCGTCTCCATTTTTTGAGCGAAAGACTCGTAGGTTTTCGCGTCGATGCCGAGCGAGCCCAGCGCCACGCCCATCGCGGCCGCCACGCCAATCGCCGGAGCACCGCGGATAACCATCGTCTTGATTGCATCGGCCACCTGCTTGTAGTCCGAGCACTCGACATAGGTCTCCTCGACCGGCAGCTTGCGCTGGTCGATCATGATCACCTTGTCGTCCTTCCATTCGATGGTTCTAAAGTTCATAAGCGCTCTCTATTCACGCGGCAGATTTTTGCAAACCGAAGGCGGATTCACTCCGCCCTATAAAAGCCTCCGGACGTTCTCAATCACGGTCCCGAGGCGAGGGAGAAAAGTGAACAGGGCGAGAACGACCAACACGACCCCCAACACTTGCAAGAACCGGTGAACGCTGTGCGGATTGAGCCTCCGCTTCACCGGCTCGGCGATGCCGACGAGAAACAGCCACCAGACGAGGCTCCCCGTGAAGATGCCTCCGGCGATCTCAAAGTAACTCTCCCGGCCAGGATTCTCCGGGATCAGGTCAGACCCGGCGAAGAGCACCGTAAAGGCGATGATCGTCGTGGGGTTCATGAGGGTGAGAAAGCAGGCCGAGATCGTGTCCCACCAAAATCTCCTCTGAAACCGCCCCGTCAGAATCTCGTGGGCAGCGAGCTTGGGGGGCTTTTGAAAGAAAAAATGCGCGCCGACGATCATGAGGGCCAGGCTGCCGAGAGGCCTGAGAAAGTGCCGTCCGGCTTCGAGCTCGCCCAGGAGCGTGACGAGTCCCACGGCGGCGAGAAAGCCGAACAGGCCGTCGGCGAGCGCCGCGCCCAGGCCCGTGAAGATTCCCGCCAGGGGACCGATGGAAAGGCTGCGTTGAATGAGCAGGAGACCGACCGGTCCCACCGGGATCGCCACCATGCAGCCGACCAAACAGGACTTGAAGAAGAGCATTAGGAGGAAAGTTTCCGTTTCACGAGCTCGTTGACCTTCGCGGGATTCGCGCGGCCCCCGGTCTTTTTCATGACCTGGCCCACGAAGTGTCCGATGAGCTTCTCGTTGCCCGCCTTGTATTTTTCGACTTCCTTGGGGCTGGCGGCGATGACCTCATCGAGGGCCGTCTCCAGGGCACCGTCGTCGGAGATCTGGGCGAGCCCCTGTTTCTCCACAATGGACTGGGGCGATTCGCCCGTCTCGAAAACCGTTTGAAGGACCGTCTTGGCCACGGAACCGCTGATCGTCCCTCCGTCCACGAGTTTCATCGCCTGGGCGAGGTGGACGGGCTTGAGAGGGCTCGAAGGAATCCGCGCCTCGTCGTTGCCGATCATGCGCAGAAATTCGTTCATGACCCAGTTGGAGACCTTCTTGGGCTGGGGATATTCCTTCACGCACGCCTCGAAAAAGTCCGCCAGCCCCCGGGACGAGGCCAGGACCTCCGCGTCGTAGACCGGAAGCTGGTATTGCGAGGCGAAGCGCGCCCGCTTGGCGTCCGGCAGCTCCGGCAAGGTCTTTCCCACCCTCTCAACCCACTCCCTGTCGACGATCAGCGGCAGCAGGTCCGGATCGGGAAAGTAGCGGTAATCGTGCGCCTCTTCTTTGCCGCGCATGGACTGAGTCTCGCCCTTGTCCGCGTCCCAAAGGCGCGTCTCCTGGAGGATCCTGCCGCCCTCGTCCAAGACGGACGCCTGCCGGTCGATTTCGTAGAAAATCGCCTTCTCGACGTTCTTGAAGGAGTTCATGTTCTTGAGCTCGACCTTCGTCCCGAATTTTTCCTGGCCGGCGGGCCGGAGCGAGACGTTCGCGTCGCAGCGGAGGCTCCCCTCCTCCATGTTCCCGTCGCAGATCTCCGCATAGACGAGGATCGACCGGAGCTTTTTCAAATACGCCACCGCCTCCTGCGGCGAGCGCATATCGGGCTCGGAGACGATTTCCAGGAGCGGCGTCCCGCCGCGGTTGAAGTCGACCCATGAGGCGTCTTGGGCGCGGGTTCCGGGGTGCTCGTGCACCAGCTTGCCCGCGTCCTCTTCCATATGTATCCGTGTGATGCCAATTCGCTTCGTGATAGCGGGGGGTGATCCCGCTCTCCCCCCGGGCCCCCCATCTGTTTTACCAGGCTTGTCATCGTTCACTTCGGAAGGGGACCTTCCTCCGTTCACTATTTCGATGTCCAAGTGGCCCTTGAGGCAGACCGGCAATTCGTATTGGGAGATCTGATAGCCCTTGGGAAGATCCGGGTAGAAATAGTTCTTCCGCGCGAAGACGCTCTTCGCTTCGATGGAACAGCCCGTCGCGAGACCCGCGCGAATGGCGAACTCGACCGCCTGCCGGTTCAAGACGGGGAGCGTGCCCGGCTGGCCGAGACAGACGGGGCAGGTGTTGAGGTTGGGTTCCCGGCCAAAGACGGTCGGGCAGGCGCAAAAGAGCTTCGTCTTTGTCAGAAGCTGCGCGTGGACCTCCAATCCGATGACGACTTCGTATGTCACAGCTTCGGTCTCCTCTGATGCCACTTATTCGCCTGCTCGTAGGCGTAGGCGACCCGAAACATCCTTTCCTCTTCAAAGTGCTTGGCGATCAGTTGCATCCCGATCGGGAG
Source organism: bacterium (assembly GCA_035454885.1). Classification (NCBI taxonomy): domain Bacteria; species bacterium. The sequence continues at coordinate 18,325 of DATIGE010000019.1, read as the reverse complement.
ACCCGACTGCGTGAAGCCGCAAGGCAGGCTCATGCCGGGCAGCCCCGCCAGGTTCACGTTGATGGTGAAGATGTCGGACAGATACATCTTGAGCGGATCACTCACCTTCTCCCCGACCTTCCAGGCCGGAGTGGGCGAAACCGGGGTCAGGATCACGTCGCATTTTTCAAAAGCCTTCTCGAAATCACGGCGGATGAGGGTCCGCACCTTCTGGCCGCGCAGGTAATAGGCGTCGTAATAGCCGGCCGAGAGGACGTAGGTGCCCAGCATGATCCGGCGCTTGACCTCGGGGCCGAATCCCTCGCTCCGGGACTTCTTGTAGAGCGAGGTGAGGTCCTTGGCCTCCCGGTTCCGGTAACCGAAGCGGATGCCGTCGTAACGCGCCAGATTGGAGGAGGCCTCCGCCGTGGCCAAGATGTAGTACGTCGGCACGCCGTAGTCGGTGTGCGGGAGCGTCACGTCGACGCATTCGGCCCCGAGTTTCTTGACCGTTTCGATCGCCGTCTGGAGCGCCTTGGCCACTTCGGCGTCCGTGCCGCCGATAAAGTATTCCTTGGGAATGCCGACCTTCCAGCCCTTCAGGTCCTTTTGAAGCGCCTTCGTGTAATCGGGGACAGGGAGATTCAGGGACGTGGAATCCTTCGGGTCGTGGCCGGCCAGGGCGTTGAGCAGGATGGCGGCGTCGGTGACGTCTTTGGTGAGCGGCCCGACCTGGTCGAGAGACGAGGCGAAGGCGACGATGCCGTAACGGGAAACACGGCCGTAGGTGGGCTTGACGCCGACCAGGTTGGTAAGAGCCGCCGGCAGCCGGATCGAGCCCCCGGTGTCGGTGCCCGTCGCGGCGATGCACTCCCCCGCCGCGACCGCCGCCGCGCTGCCGCCGCTCGACCCGCCGGGAATCCGTTCGAGGTCCCACGGATTCCGCGTTATGCCAACGCCTGAGTTTTCCGTCGATGATCCCATCGCGAACTCATCCAGGTTGAGCTTGCCGACGACGACCGCTCCTTGATCCAGGAGCCTTTGCGCAGACGTGGCGGTGTAGGGGGCGACGTAATTCTCCAAAATCCTGGAGGCGCAGGTGGTTTTCGTGCCCTCGATGAGGAAATTGTCTTTGATGCCCAACGGGAGACCGTGCAGCATTCCCCTGGGCGCGGTTCCATCCGCCTTCTTCGCCTGCGCCAGGGCCGTCTCCTCGGCCAGCGAGACGTACGAACGCACCTTCGGTTCAACGGCCTTGATGCGCTTGAAAACCGATTCCGTGATCTCGCGGGACGAGGCCTTCTTCTGTTTCAAGAGATCGGCGAGTTCATGAATGGTGAGATCGAACAGTTCCATGGGGAATCAGCCAATGACCTTCGGCACTTTGAAGAAAGTCTCATCCCGGTCGGGCGCGTTGGAGAGCGATTTCTCCCGCGTGGCGTCCGCGATCACTTCATCGGCGCGGAAGGGCGTGGGGACCATCACCGCGTGAGCCGTGGGCTCGATGTCTTTCACGTCGAGTTTGTTCAAGGCCTCGACATAGTCGAGAATCGCCGACAGCTGCCCGCCGTAGGTCTCCACCTCGGCGGGAGAAAGCTCCAGCCGCGCCAGGTTGGCGATCTTCAGGACCTCGTCTTTGGAGAGTTTCATATTTTGAACAGGCTGAGGACGCTCGTCAGAAAGCCCTCTTCCTTGCCCGCCACCTTCTCCAGTTCCCCGTCGTCCAGGAAGATGCCCTGGCAGGAGAAGCATTTTTCGATCGTCACGCCTTTGAACGGAATCGAATGCAGCTCCATGCCGCACTTGGGACAGCGCATCCAATGGAGGGCCTTGAGTTTCCTCTGCTCCTCCTGGGACAGCTTGCGGGCGATCTCATCGGCCAGGCGCTTTTTCTTCTCCGCCTCGACCTTGGCGAAATACTCTTCTTCGGTGTGGGAGGGTTTCTGGGTCGTCATACGTTTCCTCGGTTGAAGGGTGATACCTTAGAGGAAAACGCGGACCGGACGCAAGAAAAGCCTTATTGGGTCGCCGGGGCCGAGGCGCAACTCACTTCCATCTCGTCCAGGTCGGCCGTGTTCGTGATGTTCACGGCCGAGGCTCCGAAAGCGCCGCCCGCGAAGTCGACCACGAAGACGTCGTTCTTCTTGCTGGCGGCATCCTTGGAGGCGAAGAAGATCTTGGAACTATCCCAGGCCCAGCAGGGGCTCGTATTGGAGGAATCGGCCGGCATGGCGTCGAACGTGCGCGTGTTCTGGCATTTTCCGGCCCCGCTCGAAAAGACCAGGTCGCAGACGGCGATCTTCTGCAAGGCATCCCCCGCTTTGCTCGAATCCGAGGCGTCCATGGACGCGAAAACGACATATTTTCCGTCGGGAGAGATCGAGGGATAGACTTCGAGCGTCATCAGCGTCTCGGTGACCCGCGAATAACGAGAGGGATCCGCATCCCCCCTCTTCTTCAGAAAAAGATCGAACCCTTCTTTCGCGGCCCCTTCCGCCCCCATCATGCTGAAGAGGATCGTATCGTAGGCCGGGTGGCTCGCATCCCTCACGGGCGAGGCCGCGGTCTGGAAATAGACCCATTTGTCGTAATCCCCCGTGGGCTGCGTCCCTTCATTGGCCGCATCCGAACCGCCCGCCTTGGCCTTGCGCAACAAACCGCAACCGCCGGCTACATACACGGCCTCTTGGCCGTCCGCAGTCCAAGACGCCGAAATGCCCGGGTCGCTGGCGTTCCAAGCGCTGTCCGCGGATGTCCCTTGAAGATCCGTGAGGAGATGCAGCCCCCCTTCGGTCTCGAAGGTGCCCTTGAAGATGTCGCCCGACCCCTTGAGGGCGAAGTAGAGGATTTTTGAGGCGTCAGGAGAAAGCGAGGGAAAGAGGATCGTTCCGTCGGCCGAATCGTCGTTCGCCGTCAGTTTCTTGGGCGTCTCGAGGAAGGCCCCTTGGGAAAAGCGGGCCAGGTAAAGGTTGTGGGCGGCGTTCGCCTTGTCCTCTGCGTGGATCGCGAGCGGGTAGACCGGAATGCCCGTCACCCCTCCGGTCGTCGTTCCCCCCGTGTCCGTCCCGCCCGGGGGCGTGATGGTCCCGTCACCGGTCGATCCCCCTCCGTCCGTGCCGCCGGTCCCGGTGCCGGCCGTCGATCCGGCGCCGATGTCTTCCCCGGGAACGATGGGCCCTTCCGCCTTGATCTTCTTCCCATCCGGACCGATGCGGAAATAGGACTTGGAATAGTTGCAGCCGGCAAGTCCTCCGCCGCAGGAGGCGGCGATTAGAAGCGCGATGAGCCCTCGGACGAGCTTGTGATGATCCGTCATGATCCCCCCGTGTCCCGTTTACGGCCCTGTCGTTCCACCGGTCCCGGAGGTCGTTCCACCCGTCGATCCGCCTCCAGCGGGCATGACCACTTCAATGGTTCCCGCAGCCCGATAGACCGTGGTCTCCGGAGCCAGCGGAGCAACGGCCCGGATGTCCGGCACGGCGCGGAATTGCGGCCCGCTCGGCGCGCACGCCAGGTCGTGCGCCTGATCGGCCTCCAAGAACCTGAGCTCAAAGGTCAGGTTTCTTTCGATCTCCGTCGCAAAGAATTTGGCGTCCTTCTCGAAGATGACGTACTTGCCGTCGTGCGTGAGACACGGCGAATCGCCGGGGCCGAGGTCCCGGGCCGCGCTCCCGTGGATCCGGCCGGTCAGTTTCGGCCCCTCGAGCCTCTCCTCGAACCCCGGGGAGGACGCGAGATCGGCGATCCACACATGGGGATTCGACACGTCGCCCGCCGCATTGTGATAGCGGACGAAGGCGATCGACCGTCCTCCCGGGCTCACCGACGGCTTCACCTGGGCCGGCTGAACCCCCGGCAGCGCTCCCGGAAGGATCTCGTTCCAATCATCCGTCGGTCCCTTGTCGATATCGATCGCGTAAAGCCGGAACTGCGCGTCGCCGGGCCGTTTGGCGGTCGCGATGATCATGTCGAATCCGTCATTCGAGAATTTGACGGGATGCCACAGGATTTTTTGAAATTGATTCCCCGCGCCCGAGGTCACAAGCCGGTAGTACACGGTTTCCCGGATCGTCGACGGCGGGGCGATTTGGATGCGGACGACGGAACGGTTCGTGGCGATCTCGCGGGCGATGAAGACGACGTGCCCTTCGCCCCAGGAAACCGAGGCCGGATACCTCAAGTCGGGTGTCCCGTCGAAATTGACGTCCATGTTCAGATCGAGGAGTCTGATGTCGTTCCACTGACGCAGGTCCCAGATTTGGGCGCCCGGGGGTGAAAAGCCGAAGGGCGTCGCTCGCGTCGCGTCCGCGGTCATGAAGAGCTGGTCGTCGCGAATCGAGAGATTGCCGTAGCGCACGTTCGCATCCGTGTTGTTCGAAATCTTGGACTCGCCGAATGCGGCGCAATTGGACTTGAAGTAGACGTTGTCGGCCCCGCTCTTGGCGGAGGCAAACACGAACACATAGCAATTCGCGAGCCTCGGTTCCTCCACCGCCGCCGCGGCCGGGGCGCTCTCCGGCGCCGCGGACCCCGTCCCCGCCGCGCCCGTCCCGGTTCCCGCGCTCCCGCCGCCGGGCGCCGTTTCCGCCGTTCCCGGAGCGGAGCCCGTCGTTCCCGTTCCCGCCGCGGTCCCAGTCGTTCCTCCCGTCCCCGCACCGCCCGTCCCCGGCGCCGGAACATTGCCCGTTGGCGTGCCGGGAACGTTCGGACCCGGTCCCCCGGAGGGCTCGATCACTTCCGGAACCGTCCCTGTGTCTTGCGGATTGTCTGTGGCATTCGCCGGGGCACCGGCCGGGATTTTCGAAACTTCGGATGACGGCCCCAATTCCTCCGCCGTTATCGGCCCGGCGGCCTTGACCTTCTTGCCGGTCGCCGGATCGATGCGGAAATAGGACTTGGAATAATTGCAGCCGCTGAAAAGGCCTCCCAACATTAGGGCGAGAGAGAGAAACCCCGCTGATTTGAGAACGGCGCGACGAGTTGGCATATGGCTCCGAAAGAACCTCTTAATTCTATTCTATTTTCGGCCGTGTCGATAGCTCCAGTCGCGAAGTGAAAAAAATTTTCGCAATCGCGGCGCACCATGGTAACTAACCCCGCGTGATTCCTCTTTATTCGTTGTGGGTCCTTCTCTTGGGACTCTTGGTCGGCAGCTTTCTCAATGTTTGTATCTACCGCTTGCCGCGCGGCCTTTCGGTGATCTCCCCCCGTTCCCATTGTCCCAACTGCGGCCATTTTCTGCGCTGGTATGACAACATTCCCCTCTTGAGCTATCTCTGGCTTCGCGGCCGTTGCCGTTTCTGCCGGTGGGCCATCCCGCTTCGATATCCCCTCGTCGAGGCCCTGACGGCCGTCCTCTCTTTCTTGATCTACGCGAAATTCGGCCTCGGAAGCGCCTATGCGTTCTATTTTCTCCTCTTGGCGGCGCCCCTGGTCGCCGTGGCGTTCATCGATCTCGCGCACAAGATCATCCCGGACGTGATCTCCCTGCCCGGCATCGCGGCGGGCATTGCCGCGACCCTCGTCCTTTCGGGTCTTCCGATCCCGGCGGCCCTCATCAAGTCGCTGTGGGGGATCCTGGCCGGGGGCGGCGTCCTCTTCGCGATCAGCTGGACCTATGAAAAATTGCGGAGCCGTGAAGGGATCGGCGGCGGTGACGTCAAACTCGCCGCCATGCTGGGGGCCTTCTTCGGTTGGAAGGGCGTCTTCGTGATCCTCCTCCTCGCCTCCCTCCTGGGATCGGTCACTGGACTCCTCCTCGTCGTCGCGCGCCGCCAGGGAGCGCAGTCCGCCGTCCCCTTCGGCCCCTTCCTCGCCGCGGGGGCCCTGCTCTACCTCTTCGCAGGCCACGACATCGTCCGTTGGTACCTGTCCTTCACATCTAAGTTATATTGATTATATATAAGTTAATATAACTATATTCATTTGGTGCTGATTCTTCACCAATTAAGACTTTTTTGTTCTAACAGAGCCTCATTCGTGTTAATATACTGCGTCCTTTTAAGAATGCTTTATGCCTGAAGTGCGCAAGAACAATGTCCGCAAACTCCGCGAGGAGCGCCTCATGAGCAAGGCGGAGCTTGCGCGCAAGGCCGGTCTCTCGCCCCTGACGATCGACCGTGTCGAGTCCGGCAAGGATTCGCGCATGGACACAAAGCGAAAAATCATCCTCGCCATGGGTTTCAAGCTCTCCGAAAAGGACAAGGTCTTTCCCGAGGCTTAAATTCCGATTGTTTTTACCGCATTGTCTCGTTTAGTTTCACGCGACCATGTCACTCCGTCTTTTGACCGCGGGTGAATCGCACGGAAAGGCGCTCGTCGTCGTCATCGACGGCCTCCCGTCCCACCTCCCGATCTCCGAGGACTACGTCAACTACCAGCTCGCCCGGCGGCAGAAAGGCTATGGCCGCGGCGGACGGATGAAGATCGAGCAGGACAAGGCGGAAATCATCTCCGGCATCCGGGCGGGCAAGACCCTGGGCTCTCCGGTCGCGCTCAAGATCGACAACCGCGACTGGGCGAACTGGCAAAAGATCATGGATGTCTCCCAAGAGGACGAAGGCCAGTCCAAGGTCGTCCACCATCCGCGTCCGGGGCACACGGACCTGCCCGGCGGCATCAAGTACGAACATCACGACCTTCGCAATATCCTGGAGCGCTCCAGCGCCCGCGAAACGGCCGCGCGCGTGGCAGCCGGTGCCCTGGGCCGGCGCCTCCTCGACGAATTCGGGATCACGATCGTCGGTCATTTGGTGAGCTTGGGCGGCGTGACGGTCTCCTCGGAGCTTCCGCCTCTGCAGGATCTGGAACGGATCGCGGAGGAAAGCCCTCTCCGATGCCATGATCCGCGGGCCGCGGAGGCGATGATCCGGAAGATCGACGAGGCCCGCAAGAACGGCGATTCCCTGGGCGGCGTCTTCGAAATCATCGTCGAAGGATTGCCGGTGGGTTTGGGGACCCACACGCAATGGGACCAAAAGCTGGACGGCCGGATCGCCCAATCGGTCATGAGCATCCAGGCGATCAAGGGCGTCGAAATCGGCATGGGCTTCAAGGCGGCCGACCGGTTCGGGTCGGAGGTGCACGACGAGATCTTTTACGACCGGGACAAGAAATGCTTCTTCCGCAAGCGCAACAACGCCGGGGGACTCGAGGGCGGAATCACCAACGGCGAGAGGCTCGTCGTCCGGGCGGCCATGAAGCCGCTGTCGACCCTCTACCGCCCGCTGCAATCCGTCGACGTCGTCACGAAGGAGACCTACGAGGCGACGGTGGAGCGCACGGACATCACCGCCGTGCCCGCCGCGGCCGTGATCGGCGAAAACTGCGTGGCCTTCACGCTCGCCCAGGCCTTTTTGGAAAAATTCGGAGGCGACTCCCTGAAGGAGATCCGCCGCAACTACGACGGTTATTTGAAGCAAGTGGGGGAATATTGAAACACCTTCGCATCATCCTCACGGGCTTCATGGGAACCGGCAAGACGGCGGTGGGCGAGAAGCTCGCCAAGAGGCTGGGTTATGACTTCCTAGACACCGATTTGATGGTCGAAGAAGACACGGGCAAGACGATCACCGACATCTTCGAAAAAGAAGGCGAGCCGGCCTTCCGCATCCATGAAAAGAAGATGGTCAAAAAGGCCCTGGAGCGGGAGAAGGTCGTCATCGCCGCCGGGGGCGGGGCCATCGTCGATCCGGATAACCTGAAGCTCATGAAAGAGAAGGGCCTCGTCATCGGGCTCTCCGCCTCGCCGGAGTCCATCCTCCAGCGTGTGGCGGGTTTGGAGACGCGGCCTCTCCTGCGCTCCAAGGACCAGTTGAAACGGATCGAAAGCCTCCTCTCGCACCGGTCCCCGTATTACCGCCAAGCCGACAAGATCGTCGACACGACGATGAAGCGTCTCGAAGAGACCGTGGACGAAATCATGGCGGTGCTGAATGCCAACCATCGCCGTTAACATTCGCCAAAACGCCTACGCCATCCACGTGAGCGGGGCAGAGGATGAAGACTGGACGGAGCCGGTCGCCGAGATCGTCCAAGGCCTCCGTCCGATCGTCCTCACGAACCCCCGCGTCGCCAGGCTCTGCCTGCCCGCGCTCAAGCGGGGGCTGGCGCGGCGGAAAATTCCCGTCAAGACCCTTCTGATTCCGGACGGGGAAAGTTTCAAGAACCTGGAGACCGTCGCCAAGGCGCATCGCGGGCTGGTGAGGTTGGGCGCGGATCGGGCGACTCCGGTCCTGCTCCTGGGAGGCGGGGTCGTGGGCGATCTCGGAGGCTTCGTCGCGGCGACCTACCTGCGCGGCGTCCCGTTTGTCCAGATCGGGACCACGCTGGTCGCCCAGGTCGATTCCTCCATCGGCGGGAAGCTGGGCGTCGATCTTCCGGAGGGCAAGAACCTGGTCGGAGTCTTCGGCCAACCCAAGGCCGTCGTCTCGCACGTGCCGTTCCTGAAGACACTCCCGCGCCGCGAACTGGCCGGCGGGTTGGGGGAGGTGCTCAAGTACGGCGTCATCCGCGATCCGGGGCTTTTCGAAACCGTTCGAAAGGATTTGGGGAAAATTTACGGACTTGACGACGACCTGCTCCTGCGGATCGTCCAACGGTCCTCGGCGATCAAGGCGGAGGTCGTCGCGGCGGACGAGCGGGAATCCTCGCTCCGCATGATCCTCAATTTCGGCCATACCTTCGGCCATGCCCTCGAGCGTCTGACGAAGTACCGCCGATACCACCACGGCGAGGCGGTCGGTTTCGGCATGGTCACCGCCGCGCGACTCTCGGAACGTCTCGGGTTCTGCTCCCGGGCGGAGGCGGAGCGCGTGCGCGGGGCGGTCGCGGAGGCCGGGCTTCCCACGGAAGCCCCGCCCATCCCCAAGGCGCGCTGGCGGGCCGCTTTGGAAGTTGACAAAAAGTCGCGCGGTGGGATGATCCACTTCGTTTTCATGACGCGCGTCGGCGAGGTCGTCACGCAACCGGTCGCGCCCAAGGAGCTGGCGGAACACTTCGCCCGTCTGGATTGACCATGGATATGGAGATTCTCAACGATCTGCCCACGGAACTGCAGAGAAACCCCCATTTTGCGCGCTACTACCGCACGTGGCAGAAGAACGAGCTTTCCATCGTCTTCATCCCCCTCGCGCAAATCTGCCGCGAACAGGGTTTTTTGGAAACGGCGCGCGAGATCTGCGAAAGGGGCCTCGCGCGTCATCCGACGTCCGTGAGCGGCCGCCTCATGCTCGCCCGCATCCACATGGACTGCGACGAGACGCAAAAGGCCCAGGACATCGTCGAGAAGGTCTTGCAGGAATACCCCGCCCAGCAGGAGGCGCAGACCCTTTTGCACAGGATCAAACGCCTCGGAGACCCGGAGTCCGTTGCACCGGAGATCCCTCAGATCTCCCCCGAAATGAAATCCCCCGGGGTCTCGCCGGCGATCGAAGCCGTGGTCTCGCCGTGGGAGAACGCGACGATGGCGAAGATCTACGCCGACCAGGGCGAGGCGCGCGTCGCCCACCAGATTTTGGACAAGATCCTGGCGCGCGATCCCCAAAACGCCCGCGCCATGGAGCTTAAGAGGTCGATGACCGCATGAAGCCGAAAAAGATCCTCGTCATCCATGGCCCCAACTTGAACCTGCTCGGCAAACGCGAGCGCTCCGTCTACGGCGGCGCGACCCTCAAAGAGATCGAAAAGGAGATGGTCAAGCTCGCCGCCTCCGAGAAGGCGGCCCTGGACTTTTTCCAGTCGAACCACGAGGGAGAAATCGTCACGAGGATCCAGGAGGCGGACGGGAAGTACGCCGCGATCGTCATCAATCCCGCCGCCTTCACCCACACGAGCGTGGCGATCCGCGACGCGATCGCCGCGGTGAGCGTCCCCACCGTCGAAGTCCACCTCTCCAACATCCATGCCCGCGAGAGCTTCCGCAAGGAGTCCTTCGTCTCGCCCGTCGCCGCGGGCGTGGTCTTCGGTTTCGGAAAAGAGAGTTATCTGCTAGGATTGAAAGGGGCCATGGCTCTAACGCGCGGTGGCAAGAAGCGACGGTGAACGAAGGAAGGTTCCCTTCCGTCGTGAACGATGAAGCAGTGATAATACAGATGGGGGTCTAGGGGGAGAGCGGTTATCTCCCCCTACTAAAATGTCCAATAAAGAAAAGATCATCGAAGCCGCCGAGAGATTCTTCAAGGCGGGCAAGTACGACAAGGCCATCAAGGAGTTCCAGAAGCTGATCGCGGAAGACCCGTCCGAAATGCGGGCCAAGCTCAAGATCGCGGACATCTACGCCCGCGCCAAGGACGTCCCAAACGCCATCAAGACGTACCGCGAAGTCGCCGATCAGTACGCGTCCGACAACTTCCATCTCAAGGCCATCGCCGTCTACAAGACGATCCTCAAGCTGGCCCCCACCATGATCGAGGTGAACGAGAAGTTGGGCCAGCTCTACCACAAGGTGGGGCTCGATACCGACGCGCTCAATCAGTATTACATCGTCGCCACCTATTACGACAACAAGGGCCTGCTGAAGGAGGCGATGGAGATCCGCAAAAAGATCGTCGACGTCGACCCTTCCAACACCACGGGCCGCATCCGTCTCGCGGAGCTCATGCAGGCGGAAGGGCAGACCGACCAGTCCATCCGCGAGTATGAGCGAGCCGCGGAGATTCTCTCGTCCAAGCGCGACCGCGACGGCTTGGTCGAGGTCTTTGAAAAAATGCTCTACTACCGGCCGGACAACCTGGACATGCTGATCAAGCTCTGCCGGATCTACTTCGAAAAGCGTGAGTTCAAAAAGGCCCTCCGCAAGATCGACACTGCCCCGCCCGAGGTGAAGAAAAACCTGGAAGTGAACGAGCTCTGGGCCGAGGCCCTCCTGGAGGACCGCCAGGTGGACGCCTCGCGCCGGAAGTTCAAGGAGCTCTACGCGATGACCCTGGAACGGAAGGACGCCGAGCGGACCGCGCGCGTCTACAGCCGCATCCTGCAGGAATTCGGCGACGACCAGGACTACCTGAACGACCTGGAGGAGATCCGCAAAAACGCCGGCCTGGAGGTCAAGCAAGTCGCCCCGAAGTTCCGCCAGGATTTCGAGAAGACCGAGATGGTGGACTTGAACAAGATGCCACCGGTCAAAAAATGATCGTGAAGGGCGAACACCAGGTTCGCCCCTACATCCGATCAGGGGACTTCATAAGCCTCGCCGCGGCCTTCGGCGATCGATCCGTCCGCGTTCTTGTGCCAATCCACTTCCGGAACGATCAGAACCGCCTTGGGCTGGTCCTTGAAGTATTGCCAAATGATCTCCGAGCGGTTGGGCTTGTCGCCGGACTTCGTCGGCCAGATGTGATACGTCGCAAACTGGAGGGCGCCCTTCTTCTTGCCGATGGGCTGGTATTGGACCGTGCCGAACTGGAGCTTGTCCTTGTCCCAGGGACCGCTGACCTCGTCCAGGGCCGCCACGCGCTGATAAGTGCCGCCCGACTGCTGATAGAAACGGACGGTGCTGAAGGGGAGGGGAGTGGACCCGGCGAACATCTTGTTGTTCAAGACCGCGAGCCAGGTCTTGCCGTCGATCTGGTAGAGTTGCACGCTTACCTTGCCCAGTTCGATGTCCTCGATCTCGGTCCCCTTCCTTTCCGTCACCATGAGTTCGACGGGGGCCGCCTGTTTGTTCATTTCCTCCATCATGAGCGACTTGTCGCCGGTGTAACCCGAGAGGAGGGCGATGATTTCCTTGTCGTAGGCCTCCCACCACGCCTTGACGTCGGCCGGCGTGAATTTCTGGTTGTTGAGCATGATCTTGGTCTGGACGTCGGTCATCGTCTTCTTGAAACCGTCCGAAAAGGCGGCGGACGTGACGGGGCTGACCGCGAGAAACGCGAGGGCGATGACGGTGGCGGTGGCGACGAACGATCTCATTCAAACCTCCCTTTTTTATTTCATTCCAAAACGACCGCAGGCTCGAAATCGGCCCGCGACCTCACGAATACGAACGACGGAATGTCCTGACCCGCAGTGGACGGCGCGACGTCTTTCAGGAGGAGCACCTGCACCGGGGCCAAGGCCGGAAAATTCGCGTCCGACGTCCCGCACCCCGCGGGCAGGTCCTTAACCCCAGTCGCCAACGCGTCTTGGATCAGGGCCGCCTGAGTGGGTGTCGGCGAGTAGAACGCGAATGCCCCGCCGGTCGGGTCTTCGGTCTCCCCGTTGAAGACCGCAGCCGCCGTCAAGGCGGCCTGATCATAGGCGATGAGCAGCTCCTCGTCCACATCTTCCCGCGCCTCGGCGTCCAGATAAACGGAATGCGACGGATCGCCCGGTTGGACCGGAGAGAACTGGTAGACCGAGCCGTTGGTCGCCTCGATGACCGCGTCGTAATACGAAAGGGGAGGGTCGCTTTCGTAGTCCGTGGCGTCGGCCAGAAAGAGCGAAGGCCTCCCCCCGTCGTTGATCGTGTTGATTCGATTCCGGATGGTGGCTGCCACGGCGTCTCCCGTCACGCTGACGCTGCCGGGGGTGACGACCTCTCCGCCTGCCACGGGTTCGGTCGTCGCCTCGCGGACAAGCTCCCCGCGCGCCTCGCCGATCAGGATTTGGATGAGCCTTTGCGGCGGGATGGTAATCTCGATGGGATCGCGCGCCCGGCCGTTCACCACCGGCGTCACATAGCCGATCCCCGACGCGCGCGGGAGGATGCGCGCGGAATTCCCATCCACCCGGAGGTCGAAGAGGTCCGGGTCGTTGTTCTCGAACTCAAGGGCCGTGAAGGGCTCGTCGATGACGATGGTCTCAAGGCCCGGCGCCGAGCCCCCCAAGGCGACGGAGAGCTTGCCCGAGACGTCCCTCTCGCCTTTCGTCACGCCTCCGCCGTCTTCCTGGAAAACGGAACAGCCCACGGACCCAAACGAGAGAAGAGCGGCGGCCATGAGAAGAATGTGCGGAGTGCGTTTCACGAAATCCCCCTCTTTTACCTGATTGGACACTTTCTGACTAGATTTCTGTGACCCCCGCTTGCTACAGGAGACCGCCATGTCCATCCATGCCCTTCGCGGAATGAACGACCTCTTGCCCCCGGAAATCGCCCTCTGGCAGGAGGTGGAGCGCAAGGCGCGCAAACTATTCGCGCGCTACCGCTACGAAGAGATCCGCACCCCCGTGCTGGAGGACATGTCCCTCTTCACGCGCTCCATCGGGGACACGACCAACATCGTCGAAAAGGAGATGTACGTCTTTCAGGACCGGAACGCCAAATGGGTCTCCCTCCGCCCGGAGGGCACGGCCTCCATCGTGCGCGCCTATGTCGAGCACAAACTCCATGCGGACGACCCCATCGCGCGCTTCTACTACATGGGTCCGATGTACCGATACGAGCGCCCGCAAAAGGGCCGCTTCCGGCAGTTCTACCAGTTAGGCGTGGAGGTCTTCGGCATCCCGAGCCCGAGGCTGGACGCCGAGGTCATCAACATGCTGGACCTCTATCTGAAGGAATTGGGCCTCAAAGACTGCGAGCTGGAAATCAACTCCCTGGGCTGTCCCATGTGCCGTCCGAATTACATGCGCGCGTTCTTCGACCACCTGCGCAAGAACGAGGACAGGCTCTGCGGCGACTGCAAACGGCGGATGGAGAGGAATCCCCTCCGCGTCTTGGATTGCAAGGAGGAGGGCTGCCGGAAGGTCGCCGACGAGGGACCGTCCATTCAAGACCATCTTTGCGAGGTCTGCGAAAAGGACTTTGATACCGTCCTGGAGACCCTGGGTCTTCTCGGGAGCACCTACAAGGTGAACCCGAAGATCGTCCGGGGCCTGGATTACTATTTGAAGACGACCTTCGAGTTCACGTCAACGGCCTTGGGGGCCCAAAACGCCGTCGCCGGCGGCGGGCGTTATGACGGCCTGGTCCGTCTCTTGGGTGGGCCGAACGTGGCCGGATTCGGTTTCGCCGTCGGGATCGAGCGTCTGGTGGACATCCTCAGGGAGCAGCGCAAGACCGCCACCGATCCGGAGAGACATGGGGTCTTTCTGGCCGTCATGGGGGACAAGTCCTATGGGGAGGCGATGAAACTGGCCTCCCAGCTCCGCTTGGCGGATGTCCCGGTCGACCTGGACTACGAGGGCAAGAGCCTCAAATCCCAAATGCGGAGGGCCGACAAGTTGGGCTGCCGGTACGTCGTTTTTTTGGGTCCCGATGAGCTGGCGAAGAGGAAGGCGGGGCTCCGGGACATGGTCTCGGGAGAGCAGGACAGCGTTCCCCTTGGCGACTTAATGCACCGCATCAAGAAAACCTGAATTAAATCCAAAACTTGACTTGGGGGGTCTTTTCGCGGACAATTTCCCCCATGATGAAACGTCTTCTTATTCTGTCGGTCTCGGTCTTGGCCGGCCTTCTGGCGGCCTACCAGACCATCACCCTTCCGTCCGCCATGGCCGATGAGATCGACGAAGAGATTCAGTCGACGATCGGTTCCGACCCCGAATACAGGGGCCGTAGAGCACCCAAGGCCGCTCCAGCCCCCAGTGAGCCGGAGCCGACGCCCGTCACGACGACCACGAACGGCGGCGGCAGCGAGGAGGGCGAGTGGCAGACCATGGGGTCGGAATCAAACCGCCCCCGGCGAAGCAGTGGCTGGATGGGGTCCACCGCCGGCACCGGTTCGGTCAAGGTCGACCTGGCGAATAAACGCATCTCCACCCCCAAGATCAGCTTCGGCAGCAACAGCTCCTCTCCAACCCCCCAGTCCATGTCCATCCTCAGGCAACTGGCAAGCGTCTTGGAAAGACGCCCGGAGCTCATGGTCCGGATTGAGGGGCATACGGACACGATCGGCTACGACCAGCCCAACCTGGAGCTCTCGCAAAAACGCGCCGACAAGGTCCGCGACATCCTGACCGCGAACGGCGTTTCGGCGGACCGGCTGCAATCGGTGGGGATGGGCGACCGCTACCCGGTCGCCAGCAGCGTTACCGCGGAGGGACAGGAGAGGAATCGCCGTGTGGAGTTCCATCTCATGGAGGGAGCGGCGGCCCGGTCCGCGCCCGCCCCGACTCCGCCACCTCCGCCGCCGGCCCCGGCACCTCCACCCCCTCCGCCACCACCACCGCCGCCACCGGCTCCGGCACCTGCTCCGGCACCTGCACCGGCCCCGGCGCCCGCTCCGGCGGCCCCGGCGCCTGCACCCGCACCCGCGGCGGCCCCCGCCCCGGCGCCCGCTTGGACGCCTCCGGCCCCCCCGGCCCCAAAGTAGGCCGGATTTCTTGACTTAGCCCATCGATTCGGGGACATTCGCGCCTTCACAAGGGCGAGAAAAATGTCTTTCAAACGCACTCATTCCTGCGGCCGACTCAAGAAGCCCGACGTCGGCCGCGAGGTCGTCCTGGCCGGCTGGGTCGCCTCCCGGCGCGACCACGGCGGACTCCTCTTCGTCGACCTCCGTGACCGCGACGGGCTCACGCAGATCGTCTTTAATCCGGAAATCGACCCCAAGGTCCATGAGCTGGCCAAGGAGCTGCGCTCCGAATGGGTCCTGGCCGTCAAGGGCAAGGTCTCCGACCGGCCCCAGGGGACGGTGAACCCCAGGCTTGCCACCGGCGAGATCGAAGTGAAGGTCTCCGAATTTGAGGTCCTCAACCGCTCCAAGACGCCGCCCTTCATGATCGAGGACGACGTCGACACCGGCGAGGACCTCCGCCTCCGGTACCGTTACCTCGACCTGCGCCGCCCGGTGCTCCAAAAAAACTTCATTCTCCGTCACAAGGTCATGCAGGCGACGCGCACGTATCTTTCCGAGAATGGATTTCTGGAGATCGAGACGCCCTACTTGACGAAGAGCACGCCGGAAGGAGCGCGGGATTTTCTCGTTCCGGCCCGTCTCTATCCCGGAAAGTTCTACGCCCTCCCGCAATCGCCACAGCTTTTCAAGCAGCTCCTGATGGTCTCGGGTTTTGAGCGCTACTTCCAGATCGTCCGCTGCTTCCGCGACGAGGACCTCCGCGCCGACCGCCAGCCTGAATTCACCCAGATCGACCTGGAGATGAGCTTCGTGACGCCGGACGACGTCATCGCAATGATGGAAGGCTTGATCGCGAAGATATGGGAAACGGCGAACGGCGGAAAGCTGACCATCCCGTTTCCGCGCATGAGCTATGACGAAGCCATGGCCCGCTACGGCCTGGACGCCCCGGATACGCGCTTCGGCCTTGAGCTACAGGACATCACCGATGTCTTCCGGAATTCCGAGTTCAAGGTCTTCAAGGACGCCGTCGCCAAGGGCGGCATCGTCAAGGCGATCAAGATCGACCAGGCGACGGCCAAACGGGATTTCTCGCGCGCCGAGCTCGATCAGCTGGCCGAATTCGTGAAGATCTACGGGGCCAAGGGACTGGCCTGGATCAAGGTCCAGGCCGAAGGTTGGCAATCGCCGATCGTGAAATTCTTCTCGGAGCAGGAAAAGAAGGACCTTTCGGACAAGCTGGGCATCCAGTCCGGCGACCTGATCCTCTTCGGCGCCGACAAGGCCGACGTCGTCAACGCCGCCCTGGGCAATCTCCGGGAAAAACTCGGGGCCATGCTGGACGTCATTCCAAAAGACAAACTGGGCTTCGTCTGGGTCGTCGATTTCCCCATGTTCGCCTACGATGTCGCCGAAAAGCGGCTGGCGGCGGTGCACCACCCGTTCACCAGCCCGCGCACCCAAGACCTGCCGTTGATCGACACCGCGCCGGAAAAGGCGAAGGCCTTCGCTTACGATCTCGTGCTCAACGGCAATGAGATCGGCGGGGGATCGATCCGTATCCACCGGGAGGATATCCAGTCGAAGGTGTTCGATATCTTGAAGATCAGCCGTGAAGAGGCGCAGGAGCGTTTCGGATTTCTCCTGGAGGCCCTCTCGTACGGCGCCCCGCCTCATGGGGGCCTCGCCTTCGGGCTCGACCGGATCATCATGCTCTTGACGGGCGAAGACTCGATTCGCGACGTCATCGCCTTTCCCAAGACCCAGAAGGGGACCGACCTGCTCTGCGACGCGCCCTCCACCGTCCGTCCGGAGCAATTGAAGGAGCTGGGTCTCAAGGTGGCGGGCCCGGCCGGCTCGCCGCAGACGCCGCATGCGGATCCCGCGAATCCGATCAAAGTTCCCTAGTGTCATGGAATTTCCGCCGCGCCTCCTCCGCGTCCTGACGAATTTTTATCCCCCCTATCTCTTCAGCCGGACGACGATCAAATCCATCGCTCCCGATTGGCGCGAGGTCGTGGTGGTGATCAAAAGGAGCCTTTGGAACCGCAACTACGTGGGCACGATCTTCGGCGGGACGCTCTACGCCGCGGCCGATCCCTTCCTCATGATCATGTTGATCAAGATCCTGGGGATCAAGGATTACGTGATCTGGGACAAGGGCGCCGAGATCGACTTCAAAAAGCCGGGCCGGACCGACATCACCTTCCGGTTCCGCGTCACGGACGCCGACCTGCGGCGCATCCGCAACGGCCTGAAGAAGAGCGACAAGATCGTCCCGGAGTTCCTGGTCGAGGGCGTCGACGCCCACGGCGACGTTTGCGTCTCGGTAAAAAAGAAGATCTACATCCGAAAGAAGGCGAAAAGATCCTGACCTATGGCTCAACCCAAATCCATCACGCTCTCCCCGGGATCAGAAGGTTCGAAGGGCATCACCATCGCCTGGGACGACGGCCATGATTCAACCTATCCGTTCCCTTACATCCGAAAGGCCTGCCCCTGCGCGATGTGCAAGGGCGAGCGCACGCCACTCGACACGAACCCCTTGGCCCTGCCCGCCTTCACGAACCGCCCCGCCGGGGCCTTCGAGGCGAAAGACATGTTCAAGGTCGGCCACTACGCGCTCGGGTTTACGTGGGGCGACGGACACAACGCAGGGATCTACACCTGGGATTACCTACGGAAGATGTGCCCGTGCGCGGAGTGTTTGAAGTAGGGGCGAATCTCGCGAAGCTGCACCTTCGGTGTGTATTCGCCCCTGCCTCTTTTTCAGGAAGTTGATGCCCAATTGAGCAGACGTTCCTCCCCGGCTTCCTTTCTCCTTCCAACAAATTCAGCGCCTTGAAACCTCCATCGGCCTGGTCCCGTTCTTGCAGAGGCACCCGCTGAAGGAGAAACCCATGTCGTATTCGACCTCCTCTCTCGCCGGCCTGCAGGCCCTCATCGCCACGCTGGGCTTCAGCGCCTTGATCGACTGCGCCGGCGCCTATCGGCCCACTCACGAGCTTCCGCCCGACGACCCTCGCTTGGGTCCCATCGAGGCGGACTGCCGGACCCGTTACCTGGGCACCAAACCCGCCGTCGCCCATTTCGCCATCCAAGACTGCGTCGACCGAAGGGTCGCCGCC
>DATIGE010000018.1 GCA_035454885.1 bacterium | reverse complement strand
CCGGTCGATGTCGCGATAGACGGGGTCGTCGACGGGGACATTGGCCGTGCTGTAATCCGCGGCCAGGGCCGGCAACGGCGCCAGCATCAAGAGGAGGGCGAGGGTGAGGGGTTTGGCCGTTTTCAAGCTTTCTTCGCGCGGAAGGCGTTTCTCCTTTCGCCTCTTTTGCAGCGCCAGCAGCGCCGGGAACCACAAAAGGGTGGTCAATGTGCAGAGCCCGATGCCCACCACGCAGACGATGCCGAAGGACCGTATCCCGCCCATGTCGGCGAAAGCCAGCGATCCGAAACCGATCAGCGTCGTGAGCGCCGCTCCCAAGATGGGCCGAAAGGTCACGCTGTAGCTGTCGTGGAGCGAGCCCTTGGGATCGTCCAGGTAGCGCTGGAAAAAATGGACGCCGTAGTCGTCGGCCGTCCCCAGGATGACCGGGATGGCCGCCATGTTGATGATGTTGAGCTTGAGTCCGGTGAGCGCCATCCATCCGAAGGTGGCGAGGAGGCCCACCACGAGCGGGGCGAAGACGGTCAGGGTCGCCTTGAGCGAGTGGAAATTCATCCAAAGGGCGGCCAGGAGCATCGCGAGCGTGAAACCCATGACGTAACGGCTTTGAACGAAGAGCATCTTGACGATTTCGTAGAAGACGGTCGACTCCCCGGAGGCGTAAAACGGGCCGGAGCAGCTCTCGCAGCGCACCTCGCGGATCTCCTCCACAAAGCGCATGAAACGGTCCGCGCGCGACATGTCGAAGTTGGGGAAGATGAACACGATCCGGCCGACCGAACCCTCGCGGTCCTGGAACTTGCTCTTGATCTGGTCGGGCACCGTCTCCAGCGTGATGGGTTTGGGATCGAGCATCGGCTCGAGCGAGGCGTAGGCCTTCGCGTCCTCTCCCGTCAGGGCTTTGACGATGGCCGGCGTGAAGAGAGACCGTATGGCCGCGATCTTTTCGAGCTTGGCCTCCTGGTTGCCGGGGACGAAATCGCCCAAGGAGAGGGCGCCGCGGATCGTGGTGCCTTCGGGCGTGGCCTTGTTCTTGTCTTGGACGTCGCGGATTCTGCCCGCGACCTTCTTCGCGTCCTCGAAATTCGCGGCCAGCGCCACCTCGGGATTCACCGAATGGTTGAAGATGCCGTCGATGCGGCCGTCCAGCTCCTTGGTTTCTTGGAGCCCGGGGCGCCCCATGATGTTGTTCAGGTTGAAGTCGAAGCCGAGGCGCCCGAAAAGGACGGCCGCGAACGGCAGGAGCAGCACGGCGCCCGTCAGGACGAGATTCTTGGGCGAGAACACCCAATGCATCCAGCGTCGCGAAAAATGCTGCCGTTCCTCGGTCCATTCCGCGGACGTGACGCGCGCCTTGAGCTTTTCCGGAAAGCGCCTCTCGATGAGCAGGGCGAGGGGAGGCAGGACGAAAACGAAGGCCGCGCCGCACAGGAGGATGCCGATGCCCGCGATGAGTCCCGTCTCGCGGAAGGCCTTGAAGCTCGAGAAGGCGAGCGCGAGGAAGGCCGCCGCGGTGGTCGAGGAGGCCGCTACGAAGGCTCGTCCGAGGTGGCCGATCGACGTGGCCAGGGCCTCTTCCGCGTTCTCGCCCAGATTCCGGTGCCGCTGATATTCCGAATAGAAGTGGATGCCGTAGTCCGCCGCCAATCCCAGCAGGATCGCGCAGGTGGCGGAACTGAAAAGATTGAGCGAGCCGAACAGGAGATAGGCGGCCCCCAGCGACCAGATCTGGCTCATCACCAAAGGGACGCCGATCAGGAAAACCGCCCGCTTCCGGCGGAAGTGGAAGATGAGGTAAAGCAGTGAGCCGATGAACGAAAGCGAGGAAACGAGGGCGGCGTCCTTCAAGAGGATTTTTTTCTGCGTGGCCTGCTTGACGTAGGGGCCCGTGAAGCGGACATTGAGGCTCGGGTCGTAACGTTCCGGATGCAACCCGCCGACCGTGTCCCCGAGCGCTTTGAGCAGGTCTTGCGTGCGGTTGACGTCTGTCGTCCTCCAGTCGGGCTTGAGGAGAGAGGCGAACAGCGTGCCGTCCTTGTTCTGGTAGCGCGGCGCCGGATTCAGGTAGGTGGCGTACCGGCCTTTGATCTCGTCGATGTCCTGGTCGAACGAGTCCTCGTCGAAGTCGATCAGAAGCTTCATTCTTTTCAGCTTCTCGGAACCGATCCGGAACTTGATCTTTTCCCGGAGCCGGTCCAGGTCCTCGAGCGACAGGTAGAGCAGAGACGATTTGCGGAGGAAGTCCGAGGGCGGACGGTCGTCGATCGACCTCAGGCCCAGGCGTGCCTGAGCCGGCTCCAGGCGGGCGCGGAGGTCGGTCAAAAAGCGGTCGGCGGCCGCGGCGGCCCGGGGGGTCTTCCCGGCCTCCACCGCGACGACGACGAAACTCGCTCCGCCCACGATCTTTTCCAGCTCCTTGGCCTGCACGACGCTCGGATGGTCGTTCGGCAGGAGATCGCTGAAATTGGAGCGGATGGCGATCCGCTGCGTCAGCCATCCGGCCGCCAGCGTCATCAGGGCGGCGACGGCCAATGCGGCTTTCGGGCGTCGAAGCGTCAGGCGGACGAAGCGTGTGATGAGGCCTTCCTCTTGTTGGGGCATAATAAGCGGTGAATCAGAATGGCCACGCAGACATAGAAAACGCCCGCGATGAGGTCAATCACGTAGTGGTGGGCCAGGTAGACCGCCGAGAACCAGACCAGGAGCATGAAGAAGACGAGGGGGATCAAACCCTTTTTGAGGATCGTCCGGGCGTACCACACCACCAGGAAGGGGAAGCCGGCGTGCATGGAGGGGATGGCGCCGAACACCCAGGCGTTCTTGGCGTAGACCCCCTCGAAATAGGGGTGGCCGATCAAGGCGTCGAAATGGACCAGCCCCGCGGCCTGGGGGGCGACGGACCAATCGCCCGGCTGAAACCCGAAGGCCTGGACGTACCAGGGGGGCGCCACCGGCAGGGCGATGTAGGTGGCGAAGGCGAGGAGGTTGACGATGAAGAAGGTCCAGTTGAAGCGCCGTGCGAACTCCCGGTTCCTGATCCAGGCGTAGAAGGCGAATCCGATCGGGATGACCATGTGGAGCGAATAGGTCAGGCCCGTGACGACGTCCAAGAAGGCGGCGTGGTGGTCTTGGAGAAAGAACGAGGGGATGACCCGGTCGCCGCCGGACGGGATGCCGAAGAGCGCCCGCTCGAGTTCGAAAGGCCACTGGACGTGGATCGGGCCCGCCCAGGCCTTGGGATAAATCCTCAGAAAATCGTAGAGGATGCCGAAGAAGGCGATGGGCAAAAAATCCAGGACGAACCGCCGCGACTTCTCGTGCAGAAAATAGCACCCGACGAGAAACCCCGCGAGGAGGAGGTGCTCGGGCCTGAGTCCCATCGTCCAATGGATGGAGAGGAAATAGGCACCGGCGAGCGCGAGCGGCAGGGCGTCGGCCTTGCGGAGGCGGAGCAGCTTCATGCGGGGGCCTTCACCTCCAGCGCGGAGGGGAGGATCTCGAAGACGGCGGGCAGCGACCCGATCGGCTCGCCGTCGATGTCCAGGTCCACGCGCCCCTCGGAGGCGAGCTCGACGCGACGGACGCGGTCGTGGCGCACCTGTTTTAGGCGGTGGATCTGCTTGGAGTACAGGAGCGTGAGCGCGAGCGGCACCTGATAGGCGGGGAACGGACCGATCGCGACCAGGTCGAAATAGCCGTCGGAGGGGTCCGCCCCGGGGGCGATCGGCATCCCGCCGCCGAAGAACCGCCCGTTGGCGACGGCGACGATCAGGGGCTTGTCGGGCCACGCGACGGCCGACGACGTTCCGTGCTCCGTCGCGATCGTCACCCTTTGAGGCTTCCAATGGAGGTAGGCGTCCAACGTCGCCGCGAGGTAGGCCGGTTTTCGTCCCAGGAACGACCGGAAGCGCGGCGTCCGGCGGACGACCTCCGCGCCGAGGCCGGCGCTCGCGATGTTGATGAAGTAGCGGCTCTCGACGCCGCCCGAGAGCCCGGTGTAGCGGGCCCGGCCCAGGTCGATGCGCCGGGACTTCGTGCCGGCCGCGATGCGGACCTGCTCGGAAAGCCCGGACGGGATGTTCAACGTCCGGACGAAGTCGGCCCCCGTCCCGACGCAGACGATCCCCAAGGCGGGCCGGGAATCCGCATCCGCCTCCATCAAACCGTTCGCGGCCTCGTGGACGGTGCCGTCTCCTCCGTAGGCGATGACGAGCGAGTACCCCGCCTTCGCCGCGTCCGCGGCCAGGCACTGCGCGTGCCCGATGGCGGTGGACTCCTCGAAGTCGAAGGCGCCGAGCTTTTTCTTCAATTCCTGGGCGGCCCGGGGCCACAGGATCCGGCTGCGTCCTCCCCCGGCCTGGGGATTAACGACGACGAAGACTTTTTCTTTTTGTTTCATCTGCGTCCACGAGGTAATCGACGAGACTCTTCGCCTCCACGCCGAACTTGCGGAATCTTTCAACACAGGTGGGGCAGCTTGTCACGAGGAGTTCGGCGCCCGTCTCCCTAAACTGAGCGACCCGGGTCTTCGTGATCGCGTCCGCCGTCTCCGGATACGAAACGGGCAGGAGGCCGCCGCCGCCGCAGCAGTAACCCTCCTCGCGGTTGAGGAGGAATTCGATGGGAGGTTTTCCCGAAACGCGTTCGATGAGCCGGCGTGGTTCTTCGTAGGTCTTTCGGTAGCGGCCGAGGTAACAGGGATCGTGGTAGGCCACCTCCCCCAACCCCCTCCTTGTTAAGGAGGGGGCTCCGGGGGAGGTGAGATACTCGCTCACGTGCTGAAACCTCGCTCGGACCCGGTGCCCCGCCGACCGGTACAAGGTCTCCATCGTGTACAGGCACTGCGGCGCCCCCGTGACGATGCGATCGTAGCGGTTGAGGGCGTGGCGGTTGACCTCCGCGAGTTCCGAAAAATCCTGCCAGTCGCCGGCGGCGAAGAGGGGGTAGCCGCAGCACTGGATGGGTTCGGGGTAGAGGGGCAGATCGAGGAGACGAAGGGTCTTTTCCGTCGTGGCGATGTCCGTGGCGATTTCGACGCAACCTGGAAAATAGACCGTGTGCGCGTCCGCGCCCGCGAATTGAGCCGGCGGAAATCTTCGCTGGAGGACGGGCAGGAGGTCGCGGCCGTAGGGGTTGTTGTGCCGCCGGAATTTTTCGCAGAAGGGGGCGACGGCGGCGGGGGCCATGTCCGCCTTGAAGGCGCGGACGCGGTAGGCGTCGAGCGCGGGGGACACGGGGTTGGCGTGCTCGCACGCGAACTCCGAGGCCCGGCAGTTGAGGCACTTGTAGGCGAGCCCCATCGTCTCCGGCGTCATCGGAAGTTCCTTGTCCTCCACGCGCTTCATCGCCGTCATCTTGCCCCACGGCGTCACCGCCTCGTTCCTGTCCGCGTCGGCCACGGGGCAAGAATAGCGGCAGAGCTTGGGGCAGAAGCTGCACAGGGCGGTCGCCTGTTCGTGTTCTTTCACAGGATCTTTCCCCGCGTCTCTTTCGCGATCTTTTGCAGGCATCTCTTCTCGGCCGAGGTCATCTCCTTGGAGCCCTCCAATGAGACCGTGACCGACCGGGGGCCCGCCCGAAAGCGCGCCGGCCGGATTCCCGAGCCCCAGAAGGCCTTCAGAAAGGCGTCGCGGTTTTTCTTCTCCCTCCAGGCGAGGCGAAGGGTCTCGCGCGCCGCCGGCAGGGGATGGACCCTGAGGACCGCCTTGAGAAGCCTAGCGTGGCGCCTTCCCGATCCGATCAGGATCTTTTTGAAGTCGGGTCCCGTGGACGCGCGCGGGACGTTCCGGGTCGCGATCGTCTCGCCCTTCCGCGCGGCCTGGAGGGAGACGCAGAGGTCGTCGATGCCCCCGTAGAGGAGGGCGTCGCGGTTGGGGATGCGGTGTTCCAAAGCCTCGCGGAGGGTCGAAACCCGTCCCTGCGGACGGTAGCCGAGGCTGAGACCTTCGCGGTTGAGCCGCTTCTCGAGATCGACGAGACCCTCGCCGGCCTCACAGGTTACGAGAAGGGAGGTCTTGTCGATCATGAGCCGAGCCCCATTTTTCCCGGATTCAGGATGTTCCAGGGGTCGAGCCCTTTCTTGATGTCGCGAAAGAGCGGCATGGCCCCTCCCAGTTCCCTCGGCAGAAACTTGGCCTTGAGAAGACCGATCCCGTGATGATGGCTGATCGTCGCGCCGAGACCGAGACAGACTTCCATGGCGTCGTGCCAAATCTCTCCGTAGGTCTTGAGATCCTCCTCGGGACCGCGGCACTTGCCGACCACGGTGAAGTAGATCGAGCACCCCTCCGGATAGGCGTGTGAAAAGTGCGCCAATACCAAGACCCGCCGCATGAGGGCCTCGCGCATGCCGTCGTAGAGGGCCTGAAGGTTGTCCCAGGTCGTCGCCGTCTCGATCGTGTCCACGTAGCACCCGTTGGCGAAGAGCCGCGGCATCTTGAACGAAACGCTGTAACGGTGGTCGTGCCAGTGCTGGCCCGGCTCGGGGCCCAGGTCCTTGGCGCGCAGGGTCGCGGCGTGGCGCAGCGCCTGGCGTTCCATCTCGCGCGCCAATTCGGCGTCCCCCTCGAACCCCAGAATGAGAAGGGCCTCGGACGACGCGCGTTCAACGAGTTTTTGGACGAGGGACGGCCGGCTGAGGAGGAGGGGATAGTGCCAGTCGGCGCGCCCGCCGGTCTTTGAACGGGATCGGGACCGGTTCTTTTTTTTATACCCGTGTTTCAGGAGGAGCGAATCAACAGGATCGTAGAGGCGGACGACGGCGGGACGAAGGCCGCTTTGCATGATCTGGCGGACGGCGGTCAGGGCGTCCTCCACGCGCCGGAAACTCAAGCCCCGGTAAAGGGTCGCGGGGGGGAGCGGAAAGACTCGGAATCGCGCTCGCGTAAAGACGCCCAGGCAGCCTTCGCTGCCGATGAAGACGTCTTCGGGTCTGAGGCCCGGAAATTTTTTCAGGCGCCCGCCGAAGGGAACGACCTCGCCGGAGGCCAGCACGACCTCGACGGCGTCCGTCATATCCTCGATCTTGCCGTACTTGGAGGAGAGCTGTCCGGCCGAGCGGCAGGCGAGATACCCTCCGACGGTCGCGCAAAGGATGGAGGACGGAAAGTGTCCGAGCGTGAAGCCGCGGGCGTTCAGGTCGCGCTCCAGGTGCTGGCCCAGGATCCCGCTTTCGGCGGTCACGTAAAACCGGCCGCCCCTCTCCTCGATCGGTCCCAGCCGGGTGAAACTTTTCAAGTCGAGCATGATGCCGCCGCGGACGGGATTCGTCCCCCCCGACACGCCCGACCCGGCGCCGAAGGGAACGACGGGAACGCCGTGGCGGCGGGCGACGGCCAGGATCCCGCGGATGTGGGAGACGGATGCCGGCCGGCAAACGGCTTGTGGGAGGTGTGGCTCATGCCGCGCCTTCTCCTCCAAAAGACCTCCAGACATCATGTCGCGCGCGTAGAGAAGCCGGCTGGCGGGGTCGACCGCCACGCGCTCCTTGCCCAGAGCGGATTCAAGGGCCTTGGCCCAGCGAGGATTCATTTGAGTTTTGAGGGTTTTGTGACATAAAGCGGCCTCGCATGAAAGAATTTTCCTTCCGCACGCGCAAAGAGGCGTTTCGAAGATTTCAGGACGAGGTTTTCGACTTGCTCATTATCGGAGGGGGCATCACGGGGGCCGGAACGGCGCGGGATGCCGCCTCGCGAGGCTTGAAGGTCGCTTTGGTCGAGGCGCGCGACTTCGCGTGGGGGACGTCGTCGCGCAGCTCCAAGCTGATCCACGGGGGGCTCCGGTACCTTCAAAACATGGAGTTCGGTCTCGTCTTCGAGGCCCTGTCCGAGCGCTCGCACCTCCTGAAGACCGTCCCGCACATGGTGCGTCCGCTGCCGTTCTTCATGCCGGTCTACCGGGGCGACAAACCGGGCAAGTTTCTCTTGAACGTCGGCCTGTGGCTTTACGACCTCCTGGCCTTGGGGCGCGCCCCGGGGTTTCACCGGACGTTCTCCAAGAAAAAATTTCTGGAGCAGGTCCCGTTCCTGAAGGAGGAGGGGCTCAAGGGCGGCTTCCGTTACTTCGACGCCAGCATGTGGGACGACGTCCTCGCCGTGGAGACCCTGCGCGCGGCCCAGGAGGCGGGCGCGGCCGTCGCCAACTACGCGGAGGCCGTGGCGGCACTTTGGGAGAATGAGCAGGTCAAGGGCTTCGAGGTCCGCGATCTCGAGTCCGCCTCCGCCGGGACGATCCCGCTCCGCGCCAAGCGCACCGTCGTCTGCGCGGGGCCCTGGACGGACCAGGTCGGCATCAAGATCTCCTCCCATTGGAGGCGGTGGCTCAATCCCAGCAAGGGCGTGCATCTCATCTTTGACCTGAAGAGGATTCCGGTCCCCGGCGCGATCGTCATGAGCCATCCGGAGGACGGCCGGATCTCGTTCGTCATTCCGCGTCCCGACTACGGCGCGGGCGTCGTCATCGTCGGGACGACCGACGGACCGACGCCGCTCGAGCCCGAAAAGGCGGCGATCGAGCCCGCAGACGTGAATTATCTCATGGACCTTCTGAACCGCTATTTTCCAGCCCTCCATCTCAAACCCTCCGACATCCTGAGCGCGTACGTCGGCGTCCGTCCCCTCATGGGGGCCCAGGCGAGCACGGCGGGGAGCGAGGGCACGGCGCCCCGGGCGACCGCCGCGGACCTGCAGAAGGTCAGCCGCGAGCATTACATCGGCCCCGGCCCCGGAGGCGTGATCCTCGTGGCGGGTGGAAAGTACACGACGCACCGCCTGATGGCGCGGGAGATCGTCGACGTCGCGCTCGCCCGCTGGCGCGAGGATGCCGCGCAGGGCAGGGCGGAGGCCCTGCCCGGGACGATCGGCGCCTCCCATACCGAGGGGCCGGTCAATCCCATGGCGGCTCGCGAGGCCGTCTCCGAAAGCCGCCGCACGGCCGCCGAGCGCGGGTGGGACGTGCCCGAGGCGCTCTGGAACCGGTTCGGGGCCGAGGCCCTGGAGATCTTCGCCCTCCACCGGGCCCAGCCGGACGAGGTCCCCGAATTGGAGGGATTTCCCTTCCTGGGGGCCCAGCTCCGGTATGAGATGAGGAACGGGATGGTCGTCCGGCTCGAGGACTTCTATCTGCGCCGGTCCGGTCTCTATCCCACGCGCAAAGACCACGGTTTGCCCGCAGCCTCCGCCCTGGCGCGCATTTGGGCGGAGGAAAGGGGCCTCCCCCCGTCGGCCGCTGCCGGGGAGGTCCTTCGACTCCAAGGCGAAGTGCAAGACCGCAACCGGTGGCAACAGAAATTGTCCTAATTTGACACAACATTTCGCGGATCCCGTCGATCAAACGTCACTTAGAAACAAGGGGTAAGACGTGACGGGATCGATCTTGGCACCAAACATTTTATCCAATATTTTCAGCCAGATAGAGCGTGGGCATCTCATGCCCACGGTTCAGTACGCCACCTTGAGCTGTCTCTCCCAGATCCTGGATTCCGTCCCCGAGGGCCGCGACGTCGCCCAGCGGGTGAACGCCGAGCTGAGGGCCGCGGTCTCCCAGGGGCAAGAGGCCGCCAGGCGAGAACGCGAGCGGCTGGGTCCGCATTTTGACGACCGGGGGATTCCCAGGACCACGCTTGAAAGGATTGACGTCGTCCCGCCCGAGCTTCTTCGGGCCCTCCGGGAGGCCCAGCCGGTCTTGGAGGCGGCGGCCCAGGCCACGGAGGCCGAGCGTCCCGTCCGAGAGGCCTGCGCAAAGCTTCGGAGGATCTCCGCCCTGTCGGGCAGCTCCCAGACCATCCACGCCGTCCTCGACCCCTCGACCTTGGACCGGGCCCGGGACATGGCGCGGCCGCGGGTGGAAAGCCCGGCTCTCCGCTTCCTGGAGCGCATGATCCGCTTGGACGGAGACGACGGGCGGACCACGAGGGTCTTCAGCCTTGACGAGTCCGTCGTCCATCGAGGCGCTTGGCCGGGCGTCCTCCGTGTCCTGAGCGATCATTTCGGATCGGAGGTGACACAGGAATCCTTAAGCGAGCTCTTTCGCATCCCCCACAAGGACTACCGGATCGGCAGTGTGATGATCCGGCGCGATGATCGAGGAAACTTGAGGTTCGCCGGGGAGATCCGCCGCCGGAGGGATCGCGTCGGTTTCTTCGACATGCTGGTTCCCCCCGCGCCGCCGCGCGGCAGGGCCTGGTCGGTCAAGGTCGAAGCGATTTCCCTGATTCACACGCGTTTGGGAATCGGGAGCCAGCTCCTCGCGCGCGTTGCGCGCTTCCTCCACGGCCGCGGCGTGCACGCGATGACCGCGGACGCCATGGAGAACGCGGGCCTTTTTTGCGTTTTCAACGGCTTCCGGCTGGGCAAGGCCCTCTACGAGGAGATCGTCGGCGAGTTCGTGCAGGACGCGTCCCGGCGGGGCGTCGAGATCCCTCAGGAACAGATCCGCCGACTTCTGGACCGGGAGGCCAATCTCGCGGAGTTGGCGGCCTTCGAATGGCGGGGCGAGAGGATCGGCCGTGACTTTCTGCAGGGATTGTTCATGCGAAAATATCTTCCGGTGAAATTCGAGCTCAGCGCCGACAAGCAGTCGTGGCTCAGGCTCTTGAGCAATTTACACAGGAGCCAGCCGGACAAGCTCGTTCTCCCCTTGGAGTGGGAGAGCTTGAGCGATGCGACCCGCCGAATGCTCTTGGACGGGGTCGGTCTCGTCGGCGGCAATGTCCCTCACTTGATGTCGTCGGATCGGGATCACGCGGTGCATCTCATGGAACGCCTGAACAATTGGGCCCAGCCGATTTCCATGGCCATGGGGTTCCCGCCGGACATGTTGAACCGCATGCCGGACGGAATGAGGGCGATCCTTCGGGAAAAGGCGGCCGCTATCGCGGATGTCTTTCGGATGCTCGCGGCCGACCCCACGTCGCCTTTGTTTTCGCAATTTCAGACCCTGATGAGCCCCGATTCCGGAGAGGTGGCCGTGGATTCCTCTGGAAACCGCGGATTTTTCATCGCCCGAACCTTCCTGGCCGCCGAAAAGGCGGACTTCATCAAACTTCCTGAGATCTTCCGCCGTTTTTTCGAGTCCATGTTGTCCCGAATGGACTAGAGAGGGCTAGAATTTCATCCTCTCGAATTATTTTTTTGACAACTTTGAACAGTCTATGGCGAATATTTATCCACTTTGGGCCCTCTTCCGCCAGTCACGGTCCCCTTGGTCCCTCTCACCTCGCTGATCGGACTTTACCCGGCGCTCTGCGCGAGCTCAACGCCCGTGGGGGGCGGTCCGGACCAGTTCCGGCCGGGCGGTGATTCCTCCGGGGGCGGTTTCAGGAGTGCGATCCCCCCGAAGCCGCGTCTGCTCTTGGCCGACGACGACGCCCTGATGCGGAAGGCCGTTTTTAGGGGCTTAAGCCGCTTGCTCAACCTCTCGGAACCGGACTTTGCTGCCGTCGACGGCCTCGAGTCCGCTCGTCGCGTCTTCGATCTCCATGCCGATGACCTTCAGGCCGTCGTGACGGACATGAACATGCCCCACCACGGCGACGGCCTCCGCTTGTACCGCCACGTGAGGGCCGCGAAGCCCTTCCTCCCCGTCGTCATTTTGAGCGGCGGGATGAGGGAGGCGGAAGAGCGGGCCTTGGACGGTATCTTGGCCTCCGACACGCGGAGCCGATTCTTCGATAAGCCCGTTGAGATCCGATTTATCGCGGATTGGATCCACAACCACTGGTCGTCCTCAAGTTCACGAAAAGACTCGTAACGGAAGCTAGCAACCTTCGCCGCGTCCGGCCGAAGAACCGTCCAAATGCTAACCATCGTCCAGGGCTTGGGCGGCCTCCTGCAGTTTCAAAACTTTACGCCGCTCGCGCCCGCCCTCGTCACCGAGAACCTGGGCCGCTTCTGGGACCTGGCCCCCGTGGCCCAGGTGGAGACCCTGGCGTCGGCCTACCAGCACCTGTCCCGGGTCGAGGAGGCGGACGTCCAGCTTTTGGAGAGCGTCGGGCAGTTGCTCCAGCGCATCGAGGCGCGGGCCGAACAGACGCCCTCGGACAGCTTCATCCTTTCGAGGGTCATCGGCAAATTGGCTCTCCTCAAGGCATCCTCTCCGCCCTCTTGCGAGCCGCCTGGACGCAGGACTTCCGATCCCGCGCCGGGAGCTCAACGCGATCCATCCTTGCGTTTCTATTCGGACGGCGAAGGGGGATTCTTTCCGCCGTCGTGGATTCATTTCTCGAAACCGATGAGGGACGCGCTCAAGGTGCTCGCCTACGGCCGGGAGGGGAAGATGAGCGATTTGACCTCCAGCGATGTGGCCCAAGCGGACTTTCTCATCGGCGCGCTCTCCGGCTGGATCAACGACATGAAGACGGCGCTCACCGAGACGGGAATGAAAGGGGCGGGTCAATCGGGGCTCGCCTCCGCGCCGTCCATCCGCGCGCCTTTGGATCTCGTCGCGGAGATGGCGGCCGTTCTGGGGGATGCCTCCCGCGTCGAGGCCTCGCTCGCCGCGAATTTTTGGCGTTCCTTCGGCTCCCACGCCGACCTGAGGATGTCCTTGAGCCGTCTCGTCACCATGCGCATGGCCCAATCCGTCCTGGAAGAGGCCGAGAGGCTCGCCCTGGAGGACACCCTGTGCGCCCTCGATGCGGCTTTTCTGAGGTTCCTGCTGGCGTTCCTCCCCGGGCGGTCTGTGGATTCTTTTGCGGATTCCTCCGAGAGGAATGAAACCTACGGGGATCTGCTCGCAAAAAGGCTGGGCGATGCGTTGTTGGGACTGCCCTTGTCCGACCGCGCCCAGTTCAACGGCGATCAGGCGGTCCAGCTGGCCACGGCCGGATCGGTCTTGAGGACCCTGGCCGGCGAAGTCCGCGCGGATCCTCCCTCCCCGGTCCTCCGGGGCTTTCTGAAAAAGATTCTTCCGAGCGAAATGCTGCGGCTGGGCCAGATCGTCGGGCTCCTTCAAGAGTTGGATTCGTAAATCAACCCGAACCTCAAGCCCCGGTCGCTCACCGTCACTTGAGTGACGTGGACGGCCTCCATCACCGCCTTGAGGATCAATGTGCCCGCCAGGATCGTGTCTTCCCGGCCTTTCACCATGCCGGGGATCTTCGATTTTTCGGCGGTCGTCGTTTTCCGGAAGAGGGCGATCATGTCGTCGATCTGAGGGAGTGTGAGGGTCGACCCTTGGACCTTGGCGCCGTCCCAGACAGTCAGCGCTTGTTGGATGGCGGAGAGGGTGGTCACGGAGCCCGCCAATCCCACGAACGTCGCTTTGGGGGCGACACCAAGAGGTGCTGCTAACGCTGACACAAGGTTCGCCCCTACAATGGCCCGATGAATCTCACGCTCCATCGCCGCGAGTTCATCGTCCGTCGGCGGATCGTGCGTCACGATCGACTCGCTTAAGACGACCGCGCCCAGGTCCATGCTGACGGCGGCGGATTTTGTGATCACTTCCGTGGAACCCCCGCCGATGTCCAGGACGTATAAATTTTCCGAATCCCCGAAATCATGGGCGGCCGAAAGGTAAGAAAGTCGCGCTTCCTCCTCGCCGCTGATGATCCGGATGTCGATGCCGGCCTCTTGCTTCACGCGTTGGACGAACGCATTTGCGTTCCCGGCTTTTCGAAACGCCGCCGTCCCCACCGCGAGGATCTTCGAGGCGCCGAGCGAATCCGCGATCTTCTTGTAATCCTTCAAGACGTCCAAGGCGCGTTCCTGGGCCTCGGGAAGAAAATTGGGATCGCGGTTCAGACCCTGCCCGAGGCGCGTGATGCGGGCCTCGTCCCGCAGGACGCGGGCGATCTTTCCGTCCCATTCGGCCACGGTGAGAAGGACGGTGTTGGTTCCGATGTCGATTGAAGCGATGATCATGCGCATGTAGGGGCAAGGCGTCGCCTTGCCCCTACCGAACCCAAGGTCCCCACGAGGGTTGGTGAGACCCGCCCGGTCCGACGGGCGTCACGTTCGATCCGTCCTCGCGCATGACCACGACCCTGCCCCCGCACGAGGCGGCGATGAACCGTCCGTTCGGCGCCCAGGTCGGGCTCTCGCAATTGCCCGTGGAGGTGAGCCGCTGGATCTGCGAACCGTCGGTGTTCATGAGGAAGATGTCCCAGCCCCCGGCCAGGCTCTGGAAGGCGATCTTGTCTCCCTTCGGGCTCCAGGCCGGATTGTCGTTCTGCGTCCCCACGAACGTGAGCCGCTCCACGCTTCCGCCGCCCGCGTCGGCCTTGAAGAGGTGCAGCTTGCCCGCGCGCTCGGAGGCGAAGACGAAGGCCGATCCATCGGGGGCCCAGGAGGGGTTCACGTCGATCCCGTAGCTCGGCGCGAGCTTCTTCGTCAGATCGCCTCCGGGACTCAGAAGATAAAGGTCCGTGTCCTCGCCGCCGGCGGAGGAGGCGATCGTCAGCGCCCCGCCCGGAGACCAGGCGGGGGAGAGGTTGATGTTTCCGTTCATCGTGAGCCGATTCGGGGGGCCGCCGCCGGCGCCCACGACCGCGACTTCCATGTTCTCGTTGCGGCTGAAGGTCGTGTAGGCGATCCGGCTCCCGTCCGGAGAGAAGGCCGGCGAGAGGTCGATCGTTCGATCCTTCGTGATCGACCGCGCGTTGCCGCCGTCCATGTCCATGACGCCGATCTCCTTCACCTTCTTGCCCGACTGGACATAAGCGATCTGGGTGGAGAAGACGCCTTGTTCTCCCGTGAGCTCGCGCATGACCTCGTCGGCGAAGTGGTGGGCGACGACGCTCATCTCGCCCGCCTTGGCCGTGTAGCTCCTTCCGATGATGTGCTGGCCCAGGAGCGGATCGTAGAGGTGGAGCTCCACCCTCACGCCCTCCTTGCCCTTCGTGTAGGAGCCGTTCACCAGGGCTTGGGCGCCGATGAGCGTCCACGGCGGAAACTGGATGCCGGCGGGATTCGTCTCCAGCGCCCCGCTGCTGGTCGGGAACTGGTCCTGGGGTATGAGGTCGAAGAGCCCCGTCATGCCGAGGTTCTTGCGGATCGTCTCGGCGACCTTGTGGCTCCAGTCGCGGCTTTCGGCGCCATCGCTGGCCACGAGATTGACGACGGCGATGGGGAACTTCTTCTCCGAGGGCTGATCGACCTGGATGTAGATGCGCGCCTCGGCCTGCCCCGCCGCCAGACACGCCGCCGCGATGGCGAGATTACGGAGTCGCCGCTTGAGCGGCCGTCGGCTTGAACTCGATGATGAACCCTTCATTGTATACCTCGTATTTGAGCCGTTCCGGGGGAATGTCGAGCGGGCTCGCCTTTTCCACCGCCCTCATGGCGGAGAGGTCGAACGACGGGTTGCCGGACTTCTGCTCCCACTCGGTCTCGACCACTTCGCCGCGCTCGTTCATATGGACGACGATCCGGCAAATCAACCCCATTCCTCCGTCCGCGTATTTCATCGGGAGGATCCACTGGTCCATGACCCGCTTGCGGATCTTCGCCTGGTACAGGACGTACTCGGGATCGTCCGGGGAAACGTAGGTTCCCGTGGGGCTTCCGAACGTGAATCCGCCCGGCTGGGTCTCGGGCACCTGCGCGGCCTCAGGCTGCGCCTGCTTCATGGCGACCTTTTTTTGCATGCGCGAGAGGGCGTCGTCGATTCGCGACTTGGGCTGGCCCTCGCGTTTGGGCACCGCCGCCGGAGTCTTTTCGGCGGTCTTTTGACTCTGGGGGGGCGTATAGGTCATCGAGGACTTTTTCTGGCCGGACCGCGCCGACTGCATGGCGTCCTTCTGCTCTTGGATCGTCGTCTTCGGAAGCCCCTCGGATTTCTTGAGCGGCGAGCCGATCGTGTCCGACGTTCCGAAAGGCACGTTCACCCAGACGACCTTTTCCTGTTGAAAGCGGTGCGATCTCCCGAAAAACGAGGGGGCGATTAGCAGGACGGCGGAAAGACCGACGTGAAGACCCAGGGACCAATAAAGGTAACGCTGTAACGGGAGAAGGACCACACTAAGAAGGCCTCTTCTTGCTGGGCGCCTTTCCGGGCGTCTTTTCCGGGGCGGGCGGCGGGGCTGCCGGCTTGGCCTCCTCCGTGATCATGCCGACGCGCTCGATGCCGGCCTCCTTGATGAGGGAGATCGCCTTGACGACCGTTCCGTAGGGGACGTCTTCATCCGCGCGGATCAGGATCTGCTTCTTCTCGCGCCGCTCGAAAATCGCCCCGATCTTTTCCTGAAGCTCCTCCAGACGGTAGGGCGTCTTTTCGTCCTGAAGGAAGATCTTTCCCGCCTTGTCGATCGTGAGCATCACGTCCTCCTCGCTCCGCTCGAGCGCGGGCGCCGAGGCCACCGGCAGCTGCACGTCCAGTCCCTGCGAGAGAAGGGGGGCCGTCACCATGAAGATGATGAGAAGCACGAGAATCACGTCCACCAAGGGCGTGATGTTGATCTCGGAGAGCGCCGTGTTGTGAACGCTTTTTTGGGTCGTGAGCGCCATGGTCTAGGCTCGGAGATAGTCCTTTTCGATCCGGTGCGCGAGATCCTCGCTGAAGCTGTTGATCTCGCGCGAGAAGGTCCGGGTCTTGTTGACGAAAAAGTTGTAGAAGACGACGGCCGGAATGGCCGCGGCGAGCCCGAAGGCGGTCGCGATCAGGGCCTCCGCGATGTAGGGGCCGACGACGGCCAAGCTGGATGATCCGGCGCGCCCGATCTGCCAGAAGGCCGCGAGAATGCCCCAGACGGTTCCGAAGAGTCCGATGAACGGGGCCGAGCTGCCGGTCGTGGCGAGAAAGGGCAGATAGCGCTCGATCCGCTCGATTTCCTCCTCCGTCGCCCGTTCGATCCGTCGGCGGAGCCCCTCGACGCTCGTGTCTCCCGCGCGGCGCGATTCGCCCGATCGGCTCGCATGGGTCTTTTGAAAGAGCTCGGAGACGGCCTCCCGGAAGATGTTGGCCAGGGGGCTCTCGGCGATCTGTTTCGTGAGCAACTCCTCAAGGCTCGTGACGCGCCAGAAGCTGTCGAAGAAACGGGCCGAGGCGGCCCGGAGTTTCTTCAGCTCCTTTTGTTTGTAGATGATGATCGCCCAGCACCCGACGGACATCGCGAAGAGGATCAGAAGGGTGAGTTTGACGATGGGGTCGGAACCCCAAAGAATCTGAAAGATGTGGCCTTTTTCCACGACGAAAACCTCCAAAGAATAAAAAATTGAGTCGTACCTTTTGGTGCGATGAAAACCTCCCGTAATCAAAGGCTGAATCGCACCCGAAGGGTGTAGAGCGACCCTAACGACGAAATGCGTCAAAGTCAACGGAACGGATCGGGTTTTACGGAGGTTTTACAGAGATGTCTCTTAGTTTCGTTGCTGTATGGCGAGCGTGGCGGAGCCGCCCACAACCAAAGAGATCGTGACGGTGAACGACTGATCGTTGAGATCGCGGCCGACTTGGAGTTGCGCGCCCCATAATTCCGTCAACGGGGAAACGGGATCCAGGACGTCCAATTCGATCCCTGCCTGAACTTCGTTATGACCATCGCCGAAGTCATGCAAAAAACCAGCTTTTGGCACGAACCAGGCTCCCAAGACTCCGGGGACGAGAGCAATCCCAAGATTGGCGCCCGCCTGGCAGTTCTTTCGGGAACAGTTGCCCTCGGCCTCCACGAAACCCGTGAGGGATCTCGCGGGCACAAGATCGTAACCGTTCCAGACTTCCTCCTCAAAGGAGGCGACGGCGGCGAGGCTGGCCTTGCCAACGGCCGAACCTTCGCCGTTCTCATGCTGATAGCCTCCGCCCACCCGGAATAAGTCAAAGACTTTCTCGACGCCCCAGCCCATAAGTCCTCCTTAGGTTTTCGTTTTCTGCAAACCCGATCGGCGAAAAAAGAAAAATGTTGCTATGTATTATCTACTTTAGAACGTTAATTATTATAAATTTCTCTGAACGCGCTCAAGGGGCGATGGCGGAGGCGAAGGCATCGAAATTTTCCCGACTCACGGCCGAAAAGACGACGCGGGCGGGGCCGACGGCGCCGAGGGGCCCCGGTCTTCTCCAGAAATCAAAAAGGCCGTCGAGGACCACGCGGGCCGTCCGGCGTCCGTCCAGGCGCCCGGAAACGCCGAAGGCGTCCAGATACATCAGGACGGATTCGAGTTGATCCCAGCGTGCGGCACCCAAGACGGCCGCGACCGATGCGGTCAGGTTGATCAGTTCACGATCGTGGGTTCCTTCGTCCAGGATCAGGGCGCGGTAGACAGACCGGGTCCTTCTGTTCCCGGGGCGATCGCTCGATAGATGGCCCCAGGGTGCGTTGTAGAGGGCGCGCGCCTGTTTTCTGATTTCATCGTGGGTTTCGGGGCTGTATGCGCCGTCGGTCCCCCAACCGGCGCGGAGGATCGCCTCGCTGGGTTCCGCCTCGGGTGAGAAAAAGGCCCGCCCGTCGGTTCGAAGCTTCGCGCGACCCCCCTCGAGCACTACGGCGACGGCCTGCCGGTCGGCCAGTGGGCCCGCGCCGACCCGGTAGGCGGCGAAGCCCGCGTTGACGATGGCGGCTTGCAGGAGGTTTGCGGCCAGGTTCATACCGTAAACCGATTATCGAACCGGAGTGTCAATTGTTGTGAACTATCTATAAAGTTAACAAATGTTATCTATTTCGGATCCGGGAATGATTCAGTTGTCTCCGAGGGCGAACGGGTCGGGCGGACCATAGGTTTCGAGGGTTTGACGCTTGTACCCGCCCACCAATGCCTCCGATTCCTCGTCGTCGATCCGATGCCGCTCGGCGATTTCGAGACCCAGGGCCCAGACGGGGTGGAGGGTGTCGGGGAGGTTCTGGCGGGCCCGGTCGTTGGGGAGGACCTCGAGGGTGAGGACTTCGATGTTGTCCCCATAAAGTTGGGAGGCTGCATCCAGCCCGCCGCAAATCAAGACTCGGTCCCCCCGGGCCGTCTGACCCTCGATTTCAATGTCGAGGGTGCCGGGCGATCCCATTTCCTTCATCAAGCCGGTCTGTATCTCCGGGGCAGGGATCAGTGCCGCCCGGTGGTAGAGGGCGAGCCCGGCCTCGACGAAGGTCGCCTCGGGCCCGAGACCGAGAAAGGCCTTCAGGCCGGTCATCCCGCAGGCCTCGAAACGGATCTGATAGGCGTGGGGGAGCCAGCGCATTTCGTGCTTCAAACTCATGGCCGCCGACATTTCGAGGGAGGCGAAGATTCCGCATTGCCGGAGGGCAATCGCGGCGCCGCTTCGATGCCCGGTCAGACGTTCGGTCAAATGGCCGCCCCGGTCGAAGATTAGTGCCCTGCCGAGCCGTGTGTTCTCCACCAGGAGGCGCTTGGGGCCGTTGTGGATGGCGGTCCAATCTCCCGGAAGGGGGGTGACGAGTCGTCCAGGAGAGAAACGCGCCGTGATCTCGGACAAGGCCAGACCCAAGGTGTTGGCAAAACCCGCGACGTTTCGCGGGGTCAGGGTCCTCTCCTCCACGGCGTCGCTTAGGGGATTCATTTGCACCGGCACGGTCATCCGGCCGGTTTCGGGGTAGGCCCGGAACGCGTGAAAGAAAAAGGGTGCGGCCGCAGGATTGATCAACGAGGGGGACATACGGGGTTTATCGGTCTCGGTCCGGCGGTGTTTCCCAAAAAACTTTGGGGGATCTACGCCTTGATCGTCGCGTCGACCATCGACTCGATCAGGATTCTTGCTACTTCCGGTCTGCTGAATTCTTCGGGAGGCAGCTCGCCCTTCGAGAGCATCTCGCGGACCTTGGTGCCGGAGAGCGTGATGCGGTCCTCGGGACCGTGGGGGCAGGTCTTGTTGGAGGCCATCTCCTCGCACTTTTTGCAGAAGAACGTGTGGTCGAAGAAGAGGGGCGTGATGCCGATTTCTTCTTCGGTGAAGTCGTCGAAGATGAAGTGGGCATCGAACGTGCCGTAATAGTTGCCGACGCCGGCGTGGTCGCGTCCGACGATGAAGTGCGTGCACCCGTAGTTCTTGCGGATGAGCGCGTGGAAGATCGCCTCGCGCGGGCCCGCGTAACGCATGGCCGCCGGGTTGACCGCCAAGACGACGCGTTCCTTCGGATAATAATTCTGGATCAACACTTCGTAGCATTTCATGCGGACGTCGGCCGGGATGTCGTCACCCTTCGTGTCGCCGACGATCGGGTGGATCAGGAGGCCGTCGCAGACTTCCAAGGCCGCCTTGGTGAGATACTCGTGCGCCCGGTGGATCGGATTGCGGGTCTGGAAGGCCACCACGCGTTTCCATTTTTTCTCCTCGAAGAGCTTGCGGAGCTGCGCCGGATCCCTTCGAAAATCCAAAAAAGAATCGTGGGAGACGCGATTGATGACATCGATCTTGCCGCCCAGGAGGACGACGCCTTCCTTGTAGATGGCGGCGACGCCCGGGTGCGCCTCTTCCGTCGTCTTGTAGACCTTTTCGGCCTCAAGTTTTCGCTGGGCCATGAATTTTTCGGCGACATGCAGGATGGCGAGCGGCGTCCCGTTCTCGTCGACGAGGGCGGCGGGCTTTCCGATCGCGATCGGGGTGGCCTCTTCCTTCGTAACCGCCAGCGTGACGGGAATGGTCCAGGGAAGACCGTTGGCGAGCCGCATGTCGTTGATCACGGCGAGGTAATCCGTTTCGCCCATGAAGCCTTCGAGGGGCGACAGGGCCCCGCAGGCGATCATGTCCAAATCGCTCTTCTGCCGGGAAGAGAGGGCGATCTTGGGAAGCGACGGGATCAGCCGCTGCAGCTTGTCGCGTTCAGCGCCTTCGACGACCCGGTTGATCAATTTGCCGCCGTGGGCGGGGATGGGGATTTTCATTAAGAGCTCCTGGAAAAACGAGGGCGTTTCTACAGGATTCCGGCGGAATTGCAACTTAAGATCCTAGCGGCCGTGTAATCCGTCGACGGGTAGGAACGGCGGATGGGACGGCGTGATACCTTGTGTCGGGAGCCAAGCCGGGATAACAAGGTGTTTATGCAGAGCCTCAAAGGGAAAAAGATCGTCCTCACGGGAGGGGCGGGCGGCATCGGCCGTTGCGCCGCCGAGAAATTCGCCGAGGCGGGGGCCGTCCTCATCCTCACCGACATCAACAAGCGCGTCCTGGACGAGACGGCCTCCGGGCTGCGGAAAAAGTACAAGGCGGCCGTCCACGTGAAAGCGGTCAACGTCGCCGACCGCCGCGAGGTGGAGGCCTTCGCGCGCTGGGCCGTCCGGAAATTCAAGGGCATCGACATCCTGATCAACAACGCCGGGATCGGGGCCTCGGGAGAGCTGATCGAGACCTCCCTGGAGACCTGGAAGAGGTTGATGGACATCAACTTTTGGGGCCCGTTGTACCACGTCTACGCGTTTCTTCCGGGGATGATCCGGCGGGGCCACGGACACATCGTCAACGTCGCCTCGGGCCAGGCCTTTTTCCGGCTGCCCACCTGGGGCGCCTACGCGACGGTCAAGCTGGCCATTGGCGCCTTTTCCGAGATCCTGCGCTACGAGGTCCGGAAACTGAACATCGACGTCACGACGCTCTATCCGTTCATGGTCAACACGGGGTTCTACAAGCGGATCGAGTCGGAGACGTTCCTGCAGAAGATATCGATGAGGATGCTGCCCTACTACTCGATGTCGCCGGAGAAGGTGGGCGAGATCCTCTTCGAGGCCGTGAGGACGAAGAAGGGGGTTGAGATGGTGAGCCTCTTGAACACGCTCGCGAAGGTCTCGCGCGTGATCCCGAAGATGACGGACGTGATCGGGCTGGCGGCGATCTCCCTGCTCGGAAAAAAGCCGTCCGATCTGCGGGCCGGCGTCCGAGGAAAAGAGAAGGGCGCGGGATCGAAGGCGCGGAGGAGGGCCGCATGACGCTCGCACGGCTGGGATTTCGGATCGTGGAAACGATGACCGGCAGCCACGAATTCGAGGAGGGCCGGGGCCCCAAGGGGTCGCATCCCTTTTCCTTCGAGGGGCGGTGGGGCACGTCCGACCTGAGCGAATGGCTCAAGCCTTCCAGCGGAAAATTCCTCGTCGCCGATCTGGAAGGGACGGTGACGGCCGGCGGCCTCTGCCGGAACGCGCCGATCAAGGGCCGGGTCGAGCTCAGGTACTTCAAGGACCGCAAGATTCGGTACGTCTTCGAGTTCCGCGTCAACGGCAAGGCGTACCGTTTCGTCGGCGAGAAGGTGAACATCCGCCCCTGGAACCTGCCGGTCTCCCACACGACCTGCTACGGGGTCCTGACGGAAAAGACGACGGGCAGACTGGTGTCGCGCTCCGTGACGCACTTCCGCCTGAGGACGATCCCCGCTTTTTTGGGGAGCCTTCGCTTCCACCGGGCGGCGTGATGGCTCCCTTCCTGCCGCGGTTTCACCGGGGCGCCTCCTAGATCCTGATCCCGAGAAGGGGCCACCAGAATTTCGCCGTGAGAAGGAGCGCCCCGTAGGAGACCGCCACCATGATCGCGGCCGGGACGACGACTTCCTTCAAGCGCAAATAACCCGAGGAGTAGGCGAGGGCCACCGACGGTGTGCTCATCGGCAGGGCGTAGGCGAGCCCCGAGGCCGTGCCGACGGCAAAAACGGTGACCTTGGGATCCAACCCGAACGACTTGGCCACCGACATTCCGATGGGGAGCAGGACCGCCACGACCGCCGAGTTGCTCATCGCTTCCGTGAGCAGGATGGTGGCCAACGACAGGACGGCGATCAGGATCCACGGCGAATGAAGGTGGGGGACCACGTAGGTATGGGCCAGCCACAATCCCGCTCCCGTCGAGTTGAGAATCGAGCTGATCCCGATGGCTCCGCCGTACATGAGGATGATGCCCCACTCGACGTTCTCCTGCAGGTCTTCCCACGACACGACGCGGAACATGAAGAGCAGGACCACGGCCAGGATCGAAATGGTCGCCATGCCGATTCGGTGGCCCAGGAACATCCAGCCAAGAACGGCGCCGACGAGCAAAAGCCCCAGAAAATGTTCCTCCAGGAGGGGACGCCCCAGTTTGGCGACTTGCTCCGCCAGCGTCTTGTCCGCCTCCTCCACGGAATCGACGTCGATGGGGTAGTACCGGGTCAGCAGGACGTAGCAAAAGGCGAAGAGGACAAGGACGATCGGAAAGACGGCGCGGCTCCACTCCAGAAACGTGATCGTGCCGAAGCCGGACTCCTGCAGGATGCCGACGGCCAAAGGTACGCGGCCTCCGCCGAGCATGGTGGCGATGCCGCCCACCACGCAACCCCAGGCCATCGCCAAAAAGAGGATGCGTCCGTAGGAACCGCCTTGCGGCTGGAATTGAAGAGCCTGGGTGATGATGACGACCAGCGGGAACATCATCGCGGCCACGGCGTGCTCGCTCATGATGAACGACAGCAGGGCCGAGGCGAACATGACTTGAAGGATGAGGCGCTTGGGCGACTTGGCCGAGCTTCTCAAGAGACGGAGGGCCAGGCGCGTGGAGAGACCCGACTTGAGAAGAGCGGCCGCCAGGATAAAGACGCCCAAAATGAAAAAGACGGGTTCGGAGCCGAAAAAGGTGAAGGCCTGCTTGACCGACATGACGCCCATGAGCGGTGGGGCGACGAGGGCGAAGAGTCCGGTGATCGGCAGGGGCAAGAGGTGAAAGACCCAGAGAATCAGGCAGGTCAGAAACACCATGAGGGCGCGGAATCCCTCGATGGTCAGCCCCGTGGGAGGCGTCAATCCATAGGAACGGTAGAGGAAGTACCCGAGGAGCACGTAGACGGGAAAC
This sequence comes from bacterium, assembly GCA_035454885.1. Taxonomy (NCBI): domain Bacteria; species bacterium. The sequence goes on along the minus strand of DATIGE010000018.1, from coordinate 39,663 downwards.
CGCCACCAGCGCGAAAGAAGGACGATCCAAAGCGGACGGGTATCGATTTTGATTTTCATCCTCGGGGCACCTCCCGGACGCGGAGATGGCGGCGCAGGCCGGCCAAGCCGAAGCGCAGCGCCCGCCCGAAGCCCGTTTCGTAGAAGTGTTTGAGTTTCAAATGGTATCGAGCCGATTGTTCGGAGAAAAACCGGCCCTCCAAAGGCGTCAAGACGACGTCATACTGCTGAACCCATTGAGGATTGATGTGCGTCCTGACCAGCCGCTCATACAAGTGGGCGTAGAGGGGAACGATCGCCTCGGGAGTCGCCGTCCATCGGGCTCGCAGCGAGGATCCGTCATAGGGAGGGAAGTAGGTCAGCACGGGGACGACGCCGCGGTCGATCAGCAGATCGATGCTTTTTTTGGTCTCCTCCAGGGGTTCGAGGCCGACCACCAAGTGCGAAAGAACGGCGCCCGTCGGAAAAATCTTCCCCGCGTATTCCAACGCCTCGAGCTGGCGCGTCTTGTGTTTTTCAAAATCCTTCTTCGGTTCGTCGTTTGGATTGAAGAAATCGGTGTCGTAGTAAACGGCGTCGACCCCCATGGCGTAGGTCTGGTCGATCCAGTCGTTGCTCGCCGGAGGCACGAGGTCGAGGGAGATCAAGACATTCAGGTGCTTCCGGATCTCGGCCACCCACATGGCGAGCTTTTCGACGCCGCCGTCATCCGTATCCACGCGGCCCGACGAGAGGGCGACGAGGTCGCAACGTTTCTCCTTCAGCACGATCTGGACGGCTTCCACCAAGTCGCGCGGCGTGAACGGAGGATGTTGAGAGAGTTCCTTGGACGATCCGCAATAACGGCAGGAAAGACCCGATTGCCCGAAGCGGCAGGCGTGCGAGGGGTGAACGGCGATGAAGTCTCCGTGCACCGTCAGGATGTCGGCGACCGGCAGACCGGAGGACGTCTTTTTCTGATAACACGTGAGAGGCGGAGTCCACTTCACCGGGACGCATTCCCGGTCCGCGATGTCCAAGTGGAAGCGAGCGCCGTCCTTTTTCAGCGTGAAAGGGGACTCCCTGCCGTTGTCGTTGCGGTGAACGCTTACCGGCGTCTTATCGGGCAGCACCAAATGCACCAGCCCGAACGGGTTCGCGAGAGGAGAGGGGAGACCCTCGCCGGCGCGAATGCCGTAGTACAGCAACTGCAGTTTGAGGAGTCCTAGGTTTTCCATTGTTGTAGGGGCGATACCACGGGCACGGCTTCGCCGACCTTGTGTTCGCCCTTACGCGTTTCCACCGGCGATCGCGGGAACGATCGAGACCTCGTCGCCGTCCTTCACCGGGGTCGTCTCGCCGCTCATGAAGCGGATGTCCTCGTTGTTGACGTAGAAGTTCACGAACCGCCGGAGCGCGCCCTTCTCGTCATAGAGGCGCTCGCGGATCCCCGGGAACTGTTTCTCCAGGTCGGCGAGGACGTCCTTGACCGTCGCGCCCGAGGCGGCGACTTCACCCTGATTGCGGGTCAGTTTCTGCAGGGGGGTTGGGATTCTGACTTTGGCCATGATGGTCTCCTTCTCACGTTAATTTGCGTTGCACAAAATCGTTCTTGGCGTTGTCCCACGAAAATTCGTTGATCTCCTTCAACCGGCCGTCCCAGACGGAGACGACGATGTACGACACGCCCGGATAATTCGGTTCGCCCCAGGGAGCGGCGACCAACCGGTCCTCCTGCGAGAAATAGGCGTCGTGGTCGGTGTGAGAGTGGTAGATGGCCTTTACTTCCCGTCCGTCCCTGGCCGCGTCATCGAAGACCCTCCGATGCTCGCGCGGATCGATCAGGTAGGCGGTCTTGGCCGTGCGCGGGTAGGTCTCCGGGTACTTGGCGCGCATCTCATCGTAGACGTTCCGGACGGGGATGAATTCCGTCACGGAGTCCTGGCCCTTCTCGCCGATGAGAAAGCCGCAGGCCTCGTCGGAATAATGCGTCACCGCGTGGGCGGCGATTTGGTCCAAGATTTCTTGGCAGATGGTTAACACGCTAAATCCCCACGTCCTTGTACGGCAGGTCCTGAACGTCCCTTTCCCAGTCCAGCATCGTGAAATACCGGTCCCCGTGATCGCACAGGATCGTGACGATCACGCCTTCCCCGATCTTCTGGGCGATCTGCAGCGCCCCGACCACGGCGGCTCCCGCGGAGTGGCCGACGATCAACCCTTCCTCCCGCGCGAGCCTCTCGCACATGTCGTAGGCGGGCTCGGTGGGCATGGGGATCTTGCCGTCCAATTCCCGCTCCTTGTAGATGCCGGGCACGATCGAGCTCGCCATGTGCTTCAGGCCCTCCAAGCCGTGCAGGGCGTTGTCCGGCTCCACGGCGATGATCCGGACGTCCTTGTTGTAGTCCTTGAGCCTCCGCCCCGTGCCCATGATCGTCCCGCCGGTGCCGATGCCGGCCACGAAGTGGGTGACCCTTCCCTCCGTCTGCCGCCAGATCTCGACGCCCGTCGTGTCGTAATGGGACTTCGGGTTGAACTCGTTGTTGTACTGGTCGGGCATGAAATATCGTTCCGGGTTCTCGGCCTTCAGCTTGTGCGCCAGCCGGATCGCCCCGTCGGAGCCCTCCATCGGGGACGAGTAGGTGATCTTGGCCCCGAACGTGGTGACGATGTTCTTGCGTTGCTGGCTCACGTTCCCGGGCATCACGAGCTCGACTTGGAGGCCGAGGGCCGCCCCGATCATGGCATAGGCCACCCCGGTATTGCCGGACGTCGGGTCCATGATGACCTTGTCCTTGGTCAACCGGCCCGACTTGAGCCCCTCCTTGATCATCCGGAACGCCGGCCGGTCCTTGATCGAACCGCCGGGGTTGAAATACTCGACCTTGCCGTAGATCTTGACCTTTCCCGAGCGGACCTGGGGCAATTCCTTGCCGATCTCGCGGATGCGGACGAGGGGCGTGTTCCCGATTTTGTCTAGGATCGACGAAATCAGCATCAGCCCGCCATCACGTCCAATTCGATCGGCTCCACCTGCACCCCGCGCTTCTTGAAGTATTCGAGGGCCTTGTTCATGTCGTCCTCCGGGCCTTCGAGCTCCAGGGCGATCAAGCCGATCATGTCGTTGACCGAGGCGGAGCGCACGTTGAACCGCACCTTGTACTGGTCGTACATGTCGCAGATGATCGCCTCGCGGGTCTTGGCCGCCGGGAAGGTGAGATAGACCTTCCGGCGCACGATTTTCGATTTTTCCTTCACCATAAAGAGAGCCCCCTATTTTTTCTGCAGTTCGTCGAACTCGTCGATCTTTGCGTGTATGATCTTGGCCTTGCCCACGTGGCCCTGCACGGCCTCCTGGGTCTTGAGTCCGTTCCCGGTGATGCACAAGACGACCGACTCGTCCTTCTTGATCCGGCCCTGTTTCACGAGCTTCTTGGCGACCCCGAGCGTGACGCCGCCGGCCGTCTCCGTGAAGATGCCCTCGGTCTCGGCGAGCAGCTTGATCGCGTCGATGATCTCCTCGTCGGAGACGTCCTCCGCGGTGCCCCCCGTCTCCTTCATGGACGTCATGGCGTAGAAACCGTCCGCGGGATTGCCGATGGCGAGCGACTTGGCGATCGTGTCGGGCTTGACCGGCTTGAACAGGTCCCAGCCGCTCTTGAGGGCGGTTGAGATCGGCGAACAGCCGGTCGCCTGGGCGCCATGAACGCGGCACTTGTCCGAGGCGATGAAGCCGAGCTTGCAGAATTCCTTGATCGCCTTGTGGATCTTCGTGAGGAGGGAGCCGGAGGCCATCGGGACGACGATGTGGTCCGGCAGCTTCCAGCCCAGCTGCTCCATGATCTCGTAGCCCAACGTCTTGGAGCCCTCCGCGTAGTACGGGCGGACGTTGATGTTGACGAAGGCCCACTTGTACTTGGCCGCGACCTCGCTGCAGAGGCGGTTGACGTCGTCGTAGGTGCCGCGGATGCCGATGACGTGCGCGCCGAAGACGAGCGTTCCGAGAACCTTTCCGGCCTCCAGGTCGTGCGGGATGAAGACGTAGGCCTCCATGCCGGCCGCCGCGGCGTTCGCGGCGACGGAGTTGGCGAGGTTTCCGGTGGAGGCGCAGGCCGCCACCTTGAAGTCGAACTCCCGCGCCTTGGAGAGGGCGACGGAGACGACGCGGTCCTTGAACGAGAGGGTCGGGTAGCTGACGGCGTCGTTCTTGACCCACAGCTCCTTCAGCCCCAAGGCCTTCGCCAGATTCTTGGCGTGGATGAGCGGCGTGAAGCCGGCCTCGACGCCGACCGTCGGGTCATGGTCGATGGGAAGGAGCTCGCGGTAGCGCCACATCGTCTGCGGCCGCTTCTGGATCTTCTCCTTGGTCAGGGAGCGGGCGATCTCCTCGTAGTTGTAGTCGACCTCCAAGGGGCCGAAGCAGAATTCGCAGACGTGCGTCGGCATGACCGGAAGGTGGTGGCCGCATTCGCGGCATTTGAGTCCTTTGACGAACGACATATTATTTTTCCCTCTGAAAATATTTCCTCATGCTGAAATAGCGTTCCCCGCCGTCGGGGAAGACCGTCACGACCGTCTTCTCCGTTCCGAGCCTCCGCGCAACCCTGCGGGCCGCCACGAAGACCGCCCCGCACGAGATGCCCGCCAGGATGCCCTCCTTCCGGGCGATTTCCTGGGAGCCCTCGAAGGCCTCCTCGTCCGAGATGGTCACGATCTCGTCGATGACCGACCGGTCGAGGATCGTCGGCACGAAACCGGGCCCGATCCCCTGAATCTTGTGCGGGCCCGCGCGCCCCTCGGAAAGGAGGGGCGAGGAGGCCGGTTCCACGGCCACGATGCGGGCGCCCTGGCCTTTCATCACGCGGCCGACGCCCATGATCGTCCCGCTCGTCCCGACGCCCGCGACGAAGGCGTCGACGGGCAGCGAGAGGGCGTCCAGGATCTCCTTTGCCGTCGTCAACTCGTGCGCCGTCGCGGTTTCCGGGTCCTCGAATTGGGCGAAGAGAAAGGCGCCGGTCTCCTTGGCGATCTCCTTGGCCCGGCGGATGGCGCCCTTCATGCCTTCCTCCGCCGGGGTGAGCCGCACGTCCGCCCCGTAGCATTCCAAAATCCGCCGCCGCTCGAGGCTGAAGTTCTCCGGCATCGTCAGGATGACCTTGAGCTTCTTGACGTTCCCGATGTAGGCGAGCCCGATGCCGGAATTGCCCGTCGTGCCGGCCACGACCGTCCCGCCGGGTCTCAAAGTTCCCGCCTTTTCCGCCTCCGAAAGAATCCGGAGCACGATCCTGTCCTTGAGCGACCCGCCGGGATTGAAGCGCTCGAGCTTGGCGTAGACCTTCGCCGCGCCCGGCGGCACGGAGCGGGTGAGTTGGATCAAGGGCGTATGGCCGATGGATGCGAGGATCGTTTCCACAAATTAAAAAGCCCCTTCTGATAAGAAGGGGCGGTTTTAAGACTCCTTATCTCTCTGGAATTAGCACCTTCCTTTGAGGTTGCTGTGGTTTCGCAGGGCCAGTCCCTCCACCACTCTGGATAAGCCAGTTAAATTGTCAAAGACTTCGCTAACTTAGGGAATGACGGCCCCAGTGTCAAGCCCCAGTTCCCGGGCCATTTGAAGGAGATCGCGGTGGACCTGGATGTCGAGAAAATGACGACGGTAAACGGCGTCCGGGATGTTTTGGGCCTTCGCGATGAGGTCGCGGCAGGTGCGGCCGATCAGCGTCTCGACCTCGTCGTGACGCCCGAGCAGCAGGAGAAGTTCGGCGTGGATGAGGGGGATCTCGAACCCGAACGTCTCGACGCCCTTCAGTTTCTCCAGGATCTCCATGGCTTTCGCGCTTTCAAAGAGCGCCCCGCGCGGATCGCCGCGCTTGAGCTGGATCTGGGCCCGAACGACGCGCGCCGCCGCCTCGTTTTCCTGCAGGTCCTCAGGAGAGCTTTTTTTGGACAAGGCGATCCGCAGCGCCTCGTCGGCCTTCGCCTGGGCCAGGTCGATGTTGCCTTTGGCGAGGTGGGCCTGCGCGAGATAGGCGAGATTGAAGACCAGGAATCGGTGGTCCGGATGCTGGACCAGGTTCATTTCAAAGAAGGCTATGGCTTCGTCCAGGCTTCCCTTCAGGTACAAAACGCGGCCCATCGAGTCGTTGAGCGACTCCATCCCTTGCACCGGGCTGCGGAAGCGGGTCGTCAACCCCAATGCCTGTTGCAAGACGGCCTCGGCCTCGTCGTAGGCGCCGAGCATGGTGAGGTTCCATCCCACGTTCGTGACGGTGAAGACGTAGCGGTTGAAGTCGCCGATCTCGCGGAAGAGTTCCGAAGCCTCGCGCACGGCCGTGAAGGACCCGAAGGCGTTCCCCAGCCGGCTCTCGCGGAAGGAGAGGCTCCAGAGGGCGCGCCCGAGAACGAGCGGATCGTTAGTCGAGCGGCCGATTTCCGCGGCTTCGGTGTACATCGCCTCCGACTCGTCGAGTTTCCCGAGCGAGACGAGATTGATCGCGCGCTCCACCAGGATGTGGCCCTTGAGCCTGACGGTGACCGGGTCTTCAGGGAGCGTGTCCAAGAGGGCCAGGGCCTCGGTGAGCGGCGCCGCAGCCTCCTCGAAGCGCCGTCTGCGGATGAGCGAGCGGCCGACGCGGCAGAGGTGGCCCACCCGGTCGATCTCCGGCAGGCCGCCCAAGAGCGATTCCGAGCGCCGGAAGACCTCGTCCTCCTCGGCATATTTGCCGCTCAAATAGAGAATGTTGTCCCAGCCGCGCAAATACTTGAACTGCCGGTCCGGTTCGCCCGCGGAGAGTTCATGGGCCTTGCGATAAAAGGCGATGGATTCGGGGGTATCTTTGAATCCGATCTTTTCCGCCGCCTCGTAATAGAAGCGGGAGGCCACGAGAGGCCGGCGGGCCTTTTCGTAGTGGTAGGCGATCACGTCGGGTTCGTCTTCCCTCAGGTCCTCCAGTCTTTCGGCCCAGGCCCCGTGCATGGGCTCGCGTTCCTGCTGCGGTATGCGGTCGTACACCGCCTCGCGGAGCAGGGCGTGGGAAAACTGATACAGGCCGTTCTCGCCGCGGCTCAAGAATCCCTTGCCGCTCAAATGGTCCAGAATTTCGCTGATCTCGTCGGGCCGGACTTCGGTTTGAAGGGTCAAAAGCTCCAAGACCGTCATGCCCGTCGCCGCGACGGCAAACTGGCGGAGGACCTCTTTTTGGGCCGGCTTCAGACGGTCGAAACGGGTCTGGAGGAACTGCTGGGCGTTGCGCGGGACGGTCTCACCGTTGTCCGCGACGAACTGTAGCCGCCCCTGGATCTTCTCGACGCGCCAGCCTTCGTTCAAGGCCCGCGCCATTTCCTGGAGCAGGAACGGGTTGCCGTCGGATTGGGTGAGCAGGAACTCGCGGACGTTGTCGGCGATCTCAACCGAGAGGATCTCTCGCAACATCTCGTTTTGAAGGCCCCGCGAGAACGGTTCGAGGTGAACGGCGTCGACGGGGTACGGGCCGTCGACCAGGGCTTGGCTTTCCTCAAAAAAGTCGGGGCGGGCGAGACCGAGCGCGAAAACGGGACGGTCGGCGAGGCGTTCGAGGAGTTCGCGCAGGAATTGGGTGGAGGCGGCATCCATCCAATGGAGATCCTCCAAAACGAGCACGACGGGCTTCTGCCGGCTGAGCCCCTCAAGAACCTTGGTGACCGCCTCCAGCGTGCGCACGCGGAGCTCGGTCGGATTTTGGAGGATGAATTGAACTTCGTCGGACCGGTGCTCGAAAGCGACGCCCAGGAGGTTGCCGATCAATTGGGCGTCCGTTTCGAAGCCGTTCGTCTCGTCGTTTCGGCGGGCGTTCTTGACAAAGTCCCGGAGTTTGCCGGCGGCCGAGGCGTCGTCTTCGTCCGCTCCGATTTGAATGTGCGCCCGGAGGGCCTGGGCGACGGCGCGGAAAGGGAGACGGACCTGGATGTCTTCACCCTGCATTCTCACGCGGAAGGCATCGGTCTCGAGCGCGTCCAACTCGGCCAAGAATTCCCGGCCCAAACGGCTCTTTCCATAGCCCGCTTTTCCGGAGACGATGAGAAGACGGCCCCGGGCTTGAGCCACGGTCTCTTCGAATCCGCGGCGAATGCGCTCAAGTTCTTCTCCGCGTCCGATGAAACGGATGTCGGAGCCGTGCCTCCCCAGCTGAGTCTCATCTTGGAGGCTGGGGCGCATGACTTCGTAGGTGGCAATCCGGTCTTTGATCTCGCCGGCCCGCTTGCCTTTGAGAAAATCGCGTTTCTCGAATTCGAAAAAAGTCCCTCGGTTCAGGACCGCCCGGTAGGTCGTATCGGTGCAAAGCACGGAGCCCGGCTTGCACATCGGCTCGGTGCGTGCGGCGCGGTTGACGTCGGCCCCGAGCAGATCCAACTCACGGGCACGGCCCGGGTCCTGCGCGTAGAGAACGAGCGCCTTGCCCGTGTGGACGCCTACGCGCATGAGGAAGTGCGGCTGGCCCAACTGGCCGAGCTCTTGATTGATGCGTGAGACCTCCTGTTGCAGGGCCCAGGCGGCCTTCACGGCGTTGACGGCGTCGTCTTCCGATGAACGGGTGGCGCCCCAAACCGCCATGACGGCGTCGCCGATCCATTTCACCACCTCGCCCTGGTGGGCCACGATGATGGCGTTCAACGCGGTACGATAGCGGTCGCGCACCTCTCCGATCACTTCGGGTTCCTGGGTTTCGCAGGCTTCCGTGAATCCCTTGAAGTCGGTGAACACCATCGTCACGAGCTTGCGCTCCGGCTTGGGGGTTTTCTGAGTCTCGGGGTTGGGGATGCCGCAGTGCCGGCAGAAATTGTAGTCGTTCGGGTTCAAGGTTTGGCACTGGCCGCAGGCGATCCGATCTTCCTGGCCCGCCGGAAGCATGCGCACCGTGCGTGGCATCGACGGCGGCGGGAGGGTGACGGACGGCCGGTGAAGCGGGCCGGACAGGGGAGGCGTCGCCGGCCCGACGATGGAGCCCAAGGCCTCGGCGGCCCCTTGGGCGATGGAGGCGGCCGGATCGGCGGCAGGGGGCTGGGATCTGAGAAAGCCTTCAACGCCAGCCAGGATCGATCGCGCCTCGTCGTTCGGCAGATCGGCGCCGCCGACGAAACGGCGGAGCCTGTCCACCGGATCCCGGAGATCGTTCATGTCCGTGAGGGACGACAGGACGGGGGCGAGCCGGGTCCGCGCCTGATCGGCGGCGAGGGAGCCGGCGATATATTGGCTCAAGATGGGGGGGACCTGTGAGACGGCGCCGATGACGGAGGCCAGCGCGCCGGTCGCGGCCGATGCTCCAACGGGATTGATCATAATCGAGGCCCGTTGTCGGCGATTTCGGCCAAAGGTTGCGAGTGGATTCCGTCTGTTTTCGTCAGTTATTCCAGGCCATTAGGGCTCGCAATGCCCCAGGGTGAAGTTGCAGGAATATCCCGTGCCCAAGCGCGCGGCGCAGGTGTCCGTCGACAGGAAGGTGCAGGGGACGAACTCGCAGGCCCCCGTGGCCGCGTTGCAGGGTTGGCCGGAGGTGCAGGACGCGTCGCAGACGTAGTCCGGTACGCACTTGGCGCGGTCGAATTGCGGGTCGTAGGCGCAGGTTTCCCCGGCGGCGCAGGCCGGGCTCGAGAGGTCGCAATCAGCCGGCTCCGGGACGCAAACGCCCTGCGCGTTGTCCATGAGGTGGCAGACCTCGCCGGAGGCGCACTCGGAATCGAGCTGACAGCCGGTGAGGGAGCCCACCTCCCGCGCGATCTCGTCCGAGCTCGCGTCCGCCGTCTGCTCGCTGCAGTTCTCGTCGGCCGTGAACGTGTTCACGGCGGTCAAGAGGTTCGCGCATTCGGTCAGGTCGACGCCGGAGGCGCCGAGCAGGTTCACCGGCGCGAAGGTTTGGCCCGATGGCGGGGCGCAGTCCCACGCATCTTCGAAAGCGACGGCGCCGCAATTTCCTTGCCCAGCGCAAGCGCGGCCCGAGACGTCGTCCAAGAGGCTCGACAACGGGGCGTCGTCGATGTCCTCGCCTCCGAGCGCGCTCAAGCTATCCCCCGTCAGGCCACAGCAGTTGACGGCTGAAAAGCTGAAGCCGCAGCTGGCCCCGTTCGCCGCGACGAAGGGACAAACCGGATACAACGGGTCGAAGGCGTCGGGATCGAAGTCCGGATTGGGGCAGACGCTGGCGGCGCCGGCGATGGCCTTGCAGCCGTCGAGGCCGTTCAAAGGCACTTCGGCGGACGGAATCGCCGGGAAGCTGCCTTCCGCTTGTGACTGAAAGCAGCCCTCGCCGCCCTCCGACCAGTCGCCGTGGCTGCAGACGTCGAAGATGCCGAACGTTCCGTCGCCCAGGCCGTTCGCCGCGAAATCCGACTCATACTGAATCCGCGGTTCGGCCCCGCCGGTCACACTCACGTTGATCGTGCCGTTGCCGTAGCAGCCGCAGTAGTTGCCGTTGACCGTCGCCGCGCACACGGCGTTCCCAAAGGCCCCGGGCGTGCAGTTGGACTGAAAGTCGATCTTGTATTTGTCCTCGCATCCGTTGCTCTGAAGAAGACGCTTGACGACCGTGGCGGCGACGCTCTCGTCGGTCGTGTTGTTGGTGAGAAGGGCTTCTTGCTGGAGCTCTCCGTCGCCGCAGGTATGGATGCGGACCTGGTTTCCGTTCCGGCAGAGACGGGCCTGGATCTTCGCCGGCAGGTCGAGACGGACTCCGTCCGGTCCTGCGTCCGTCGAGAAGGCGGGCGGAGTGATTTCAAAGTAACCGCATCCGTCGGCCGAGGGAATTTCGAACGCCGGTTCCTTCTCGTTCGCCTTCCGGCTGAGACACAGGAAGAAATCGAGCTCCTGGTTCTGGCGGACGGCCTCTTCGATGCCCTGCTTCAGATAGCAGAACTCGGAGCAGAAGGAACCGGGCGCGCCCGCCGCCTGCAGCTTGAGGATGGGGACGGGGCCGTGCTGGACGATCACGGTCGGATTCACGAAGCCGCTGAAGGCCGGAAAGGCCTTGATGCTGAAGATGTTCAGGCCCGCCTGTTCCGTGCCGCTGTCCGAAGACCCGCCGCAACCCGCCAGGGCGAGGGCGGTCGAAATCAGAACGATAATTTTTTTCACGATGAAAACCTCCAGAAGATCAAAATTTGAATCGCACCCTTGGTGTGGCCCCTTCTATCGGCGGCCCGCCGATTCCGTCCATCGGAAAAAAGATTTTCTGAATACGCCGGAATACAGTATGATTGCGCCTACATGCCATTCCTGCGGCTTCGGCGGCGTCTGATTCCTGTTCTCGCTGTCTTTCTGGCGTTGTCCTTCCTGCGTCCGTCCGGCGTCTCCGCCGGGCTCACCGACCCCAAACTCCATTGGAAGACGGTCAAGACCGAGCATTTCGCCTTCACCTACTACGAGGGCGAGGAGAAGGTCGTCGAAAGGCTCGTTGCGATGGCCGAAGACGTGTACCGGCGGATCACGGGCAAGTTCGACGCCCACCCATGGGGCAGGACGGAAGTCGTGGTGGTGGACAACCACGACCTCGCCAACGGCTTCACGCTCGTCATCCCCTACAACATCGTCGTCCTCCGGGCCGTGCCTCCCTTCGCGGACAGCACGCTCGCGAATTACGACGACTGGCTCCGCGACCTCTTCATCCACGAGTACACGCACGTGGTCCACATCACGGACACGCGCTACCCGGCCAAGGCCCTCAAGTTCGTTGTGGGCAAGCTCATGGCGCCCAACGGTCTGACGCCCGGCTGGGTGACGGAGGGCATCGCGACCTACTTCGAAACCGAGCAGACCACCAAAGGCCGCGGACGTTCGGCGTTCACCGACATGCTCCTCCGGACGGACATCCTGAACGGACGGTTCCAGAAGATCGACGAGATGGCGGGGACCAAGTACGAGTGGCCGGCCTGGCAGGCCCAATATCTCTACGGGGTCGGCTTTTGGCAGTTCCTCGCGGAGAAGTACGGCGAATCCAAGATGATCGAGTTCAGCCACCACTACGGCTCCTCGCTCCGGTTCTTCATGCTGAATTCCCAGGCCAGGCGTTCCTACCGCAAGGAAAGGACGCCCGAGGAGGAGAAGCTCTGTTCCGAGACCCACTGGACCGATCGCGGAACCTACAAGACCAAACGCACCTATCCCGAGACCTGCGACGACGAGGGCCGCTCCTTCCTGAAGCTCTGGGAGGAGTGGCGGGACGAGCTGACGAAGCGTTACGGTGAGACCAAGGCGGCCGTTCTGGCCGCGGGGCTCAAGGAAGGCGACGCGTATCTCACGCCGGACAAGGGCGGAAGCTACTCGATGCCGACCTTCTCGCCGGACGGAAAGAAGCTCGCCTACGTCGCGACCTCCATCCACCACCGCTCCGAACTCCGGCTCAAGGACCTGGCGACCCAAAAGGAGCGCGTCCTTCTCAAGGGTCGCGATCCCCAGCAGATGAGTTTTTCTCCGGATGGGGAAGAGCTCGTCCTCTCCTATGTGACGACCTACCAGCGCTACAATCAGTTCTCCGACCTCTTCGAGATCGATCTGAAGACGTCCAAGATGAAGCAGCTTACGCACGGCGCCCGCGCCCGCGATCCGGACGTCAACCATGACGGCAAGATTGTCGCGTCCGTCCAAAAGACGGGATACGCCGAATTGGGCGTCTTCGATCCCCAGGCTCAGAAGACCAAGGAGTGGAGGACGATCTTTAGGGCCACCCAGTTCGACCATCCCCGCTGGATGCCGAACGGACGGGACGTCGTCGTCTCGGTTCACAAAAATGGACAGAGGGACTTGTGGGTCATCGATTCGGAGAGCGGGGAGGGGAGCCGGATCACGGACGACGGCGCGATCGAGGACCGTCCCGTCATCGACCGCGAGGAACGCGTCGTTTATTATGTCTCCGACAAGTCGGGTATCGCGAACGTCTACCGCTACGACCCCTACACGAAGTCGAACAAGCCGGTGACGAACGTGCTGACCGGCGCCTTCGCCCCGTCGTTCAGCCCGGACGGACAAATTGTTTATCAATATTATAACGGCAAAGGTTTTGAGATCCGTAAAACGGAGGCCAGGGCCGTCGGTGGAGAGCTGCCGGCGGCGGCCGCGGGACCGGCACCCGTCCCATCCGAGACACGGGCCGGGGACCGTGCGGAGGGCGCTGAGTCCAGCACGCTTCTCTCGGGCGCCAAGAAATACAGTCCCTTTCCAAAGCTCCTGATCCCCCGCTACATTCTTCCCAACGTCTCCCTGATCGACGGAGCCGTTTTCGCCTCCGCGACGCTTTCGAACTTCGACCCGCTCCAGCGCCACTATTGGTTCGGCGACGTCACCTACCGGAGCGACAACCAATTTGTCGGATTCGATTTCGGCTATAGCTACAACCGCTACCGCCCGTCGTTTTCAGTCGGCATCAGCGACTTCACGGTCAACTACGGCGACGTCTTCGGGCTCGGTTCGGACTTCTTCGAGGAGAGGCGCCGCGTCTACGGCGGCGTCTCGGTTCCCTTGGGCTCGCACCGCGCGTCGCTCCAATATTTTTTCGAAGACCGGACCGAGGAGTCGGGCCTTCCCCCCGGCACGACGCTCTCGACCCTGGGACACTACGCCGGATTCTTGGCCTACTACAACTATACGAGACTTCGCGGGACGGCAGCCGCCATCAGTCCCGAGGGCGGGGACCGCGTGACGATCGGCGTGGAGGGGACTAACAGCATTCTCGGGTCGTCCAACAATCTCGAGCAGTTCGTGGTCGGGGGGGATTTTCGGAAATACATTCTGATGCCGTACTCGCAGCACCACGTGATCGCGCTGCGCGCCGCCGGTGGAGCGGCGTTCGGGGATAAGCTCCTCCAAGGCAACTTCGTCCTCGGCGGGTCGCTCGGGGAGAGCTTTATCACAGGATCTTCCACGCGCCTGTTTACCCTCAGGGGGTTGCCGCTCGCGACTTTTTCGCGGGACCGGGCTTGGGTGGCGTCCGCTGAGTACCGCCTGCCTCTCTTCCGCCTCCAAAGGGGGCTGGGCACGATCCCCCTTGCTCTCAACAGCGCGCACCTGGCCTTTTTCACGGATGTCGGCGACGCCTTCAACAACCCTTCGTTTCGCCCCATGCTGGGCATCGGCGCGGAAATCCGGGGCGATTTTGTCATCGCCTACCATCTGCCGCTCATGGGACGGCTGGGTTACGGCATCATCCTCACGAACCGCGACCGGATCGCGGGCGTGCCGGATTCGCTCACGGGGGCGGACGCGCGCAACGGCGTTCTTATTCTCGAGGTTGGGACTTCATTTTGATGTACGGGCGCACGGCCGTGCGCCCCTACGCAGGAATCAACCTTTTAACTTGATGGTGGCCCTTGAGCTCGTGGAAGTATTCGCGGCTCTGGTCGGCGATCTTCCGGGCCATCTGGCCGCAGAGCCTCGCCCGCTGGCTCCGGACGATAAAGGCGGCCTTTTGGGCCAAAGCGGCCGCGACCTGGATGTTTTCCAGGAGACGGACGGCGCCGGGGTAGTCGTCCTGGCAGCGATAGAGGGCGGCGGCCTGGCGCAGGGCTTCGTTGACCCCCTCGATGGCCTTGTCCTCGAAGAGGCGCGAAGACTTTACTTCGTCAGCCCCGTCACTTACAAAAAGTCCCTCGCGTTTGAGAGCGTCCAAGATGGAGGTGAGTGTGGGTGGGAGATATTCCGGAGCGCTCGGGCGCCCGTCCTCGTTGTCAACGGCAACATACTGCGGTGTCTGCGCGTTCGCTTCCATCGTCCTGCTCGCTGGAAGCCTGATTGTAGCTCCCGCTCACGCATCGGACAATCCTCTTCCGCTCCTAAAACGGAATTTTTTGAAGGGGTACAAAGTAACCCAATCCGCGGATCGGACCAAGATCGACAAGGTCATTCCTTCCTTGGAGAAGGTGCGGAACGTCGACGCCGCCATCCGGGATTACGTCCTCTATTCCTTGGGGTGGGCCTACTGGCATCGGAGGCAATGCGGGGAAGCCCGTCAGGCCTTTTCGGAATTGGCGGAAAATTATCCTGACAGCCGCTGGTTTCCCCTCGCCGACGCCCAGGTCCGTTCGCCGGAGGATTGTCCGTCCTTGGAGGCGCAGGAGATCCCCGTCCCGGCGGAGGATTGCGGGGCGGTCGGTGAAGGCCGGGACGGCAAGGAGGCGGCCGATTGCTGGTTCGCCTCCCGCCAGTACCGGAAGGCCAAGGAGATCTATCGAAGGCTCTCACCCACCGTCGAAATCCTGACCCAGCTCTCCAAGGCGGCGGCGCGCAGCCAGGACTTCGAAACGGCGATCCGGGCCAACGAAGACCTTCGAAGGCTCTTTCCCAAGTCACGGGAGGGTCAGGAGGCCTTGAGGAGGATCGCCTTCCTTCATCAGGATTCGGGCGATTACGCCTCCGCTCTGAGGGTCCTCAAGGACCTTGTGGCCCGGACCAAGGCCCGGTCGGAGAAGCGGCTTTATTTGGAACGCATGGGCTGGTGCCACTTCCGGCTCGAGCAGTACGAGGCCGCCGTGGACCGTTTTGACGACGCGCTCGCCTTGGAGGAAACGCCCCGAAGTCTGTACTGGAAGGGGCGAAGCCTGGAGCGTCTCGGCCGGAACGACGAAGCGGAGGAAGTGCTGCATCAGGTGGTCCTCGTGTACGGGGGCCGGTACTACGGCATCCGCGCCGCGGAAAGGCTCGGGAGCCGGCTTCACGGGGGCAAGACGTCCGTGTCCGCGACCCTCGAGAGCTGGTGGACCCGCATCCCCGGGGGGATCGTCTGGGACCGGTGGTCAAGCTCGGCCGAGGCGTCCCGGGACCTCGAACGGGTCCACGAGCTGACGGACCTGGGATTGATCGAGGACGCGGCGGTGGAGACGCGCCGGTCTCGGATCCGGCTGGGGCTCCAGCTTCCTCCCGATCCCACGCAAATTCGAAAGGATGGCGGGGGAGGGTTTACGTTCGTGATCAGGAGTCCGCACGCCGAAGACGGCGAATACCGCATTCCCTACGCCGACCATCTGTTCAGCGAGTTCAAAAAGGCCGGTGTTGCCGGCATCGACCCTCTTCTCCTCTTCGCGATGATGCGCCAGGAGAGCCGGTTCCGGGAAGACATCGTCTCTCCCGCGGGAGCGATCGGCCTCCTCCAGATCATGCCCGCCACGGGGAGGAGGCTCGCGGCGGACGCCGGCTGGGACGAATACCGGTCCGAGTGGCTCTACGACCCGTTCACCAACATCGACCTGTCGGTCCGCTACGTCGAGAAGCTCTCCAAGATGTTCGAGGGGCGGTGGTACGCCGTGGCCGCCTCCTACAACGCGGGCGAACAGGTGGTCTCCGAATGGTTCCGGCAGAGGAAGAACTTCCTGGAGGAGGAGTTCATCGAGGAGATCCCCTATCAGGAGACGCGTGATTACGTGATGAAGATCTACGCGAACTGGAAGGCGTACAAGGTGATCTACGGAGAGACGGAGGGCAGCGCCCGCGCCTCGACCGCCTCCCGGTAAGCGCGGCGGATGGCCCTCAACCCTCCGCGATTCCGTCTCGCGTTGCGGATCAATTCTTTCAGATGATTCGTCGGCTGCACATAATATCGCCAGAACTCGCCAAGCGTCGTCGGGGTTTCGTGGACCGCCAGGACGACCCCTTCGGGCAATCCAGCCTTCGGCCAGGGGACCTCTCCCTCCCCGGGATAAACGCCCAGGGCCCCGAGGACGGCCGGGAGATCCGAGTTTTTCCACTCCATCCGCGCGAGATTCGTGACGACGCCTCGGATCGCGTTTTCGCGCCGGCGCCAGAGGGCGGGGAGGGCGATCTTGTGCCACTCCTGCACGTTCCGGAAGACGTTCGAATGGGGATGACGGACATGGATCCCTTTCAAGCGGCCGGCACCGGACCGACCCGCGGCCTTCATCAGATCGGCTATGACCGTCGTCGAGTCGTCGAAATGAAGCAGGCTCGAGGTCTCCCAACCGCGCATCGCAAGGGCGCCGAGGGGCTTTCGGTAGTGGGCCTTGCCGTCTTCGAGGTAGGCCATGACCTCGTCGCACTGCGCCGCCGTGAGGAGATCGAAACCTCGCGCATTGAACGTGCGGATCAAGCCTTCCGCATAGCCGAGAAAATGATGAAGATGGATGACCGACCGGACGCCGGGATCCGTCATCTTCGCGTACATCCGCGGCGAGCCCGGGAGCAGCCCTTCCATGAGGGGCAAGAGGGGCATGAAGTAGGTGGCGAGGATGCCCAATCGGTCGGGCCAGGTATGCGTGGAGAGAGCGACCTGCGGTTTGTAATTTTCCCATTCGTCCAGGCTCTGGAGCCCCTGGCGGAGCGCGAAACCGGCCATCGTCCCGAACGCCAACTCGTGCATGAAGGGGCGCGCCACCTCGATGGCGACCATCGCCGTCGCCGCGAGCTCCGGCGGCGGTTCTTCCCTGCGCGAACGCACCCGGATCAGCTTCGCGACGTTCTCGAAGATCTGGTAATTGCCGAGCGTGTGGTCCCAATCGAACGTGATCGCGTCGTAGGGACCGTGACGGGCGAGCTCCCGCCCCGTCTCGAAGACGCGGACTCCGAAGGCGGCGGCGGGAGAGTCGGGATGCTGATAGCGCACCCCGGCAAAACGAAGCATGTCCAGGATCGCGGAAGGATTGCGGCTGGCCAGGATGGTTCGGGGACATTCGGCCAGTTCGAGCGGTTGCGCCCGGCTACCGCCCGGGACGAGCGACAATCCCGCCGGCACGGACAGCGAGGACAGGCCCATGCGCGTCATCGCGGAGGCGGAAATCATCGCCGGAGTCATGCCGGATGTTCGGCCCGTGATGAGAAAAGTTGCGCGATCTTCGGCGCTTAGACCTTGACCGCCGGGTCGAAGAGCCGGGCATGTTCCTCCAAGGCAAACCGGTCTGTCATGCCGGCGATGTAATCGCAGATGACGCGTTCCTTGGGGGTCCCGTTCATGAACTCCTGAACCGGTTTAGGCAGGATCTTCGGGTTCTTCAGATAGGCGTGAAAGAGGTCTTCGAGGACCTTTTCCGCCTTCGAGGCCATGCGTTCGACCCGGTAATGCTTGTAGAAGTTCTGGTAGAGAAAGGCCTTGAGCTGTTTGTTCTTCTTGTCCGTCACGGCGGAAAGCCGCACGCATTTTTGCGGGGCCTTGCGGACGTCCTCCGTCGTTTTGATGCCGTAGGTCGCGATATTCTCTTCGGTTGTCTGGACGAGGTCCGTCACGAGCTGGTTCAGGATCGACCGGACCGTCTGGCGCACGACGACCTCGTCGTTTCTTGGCGGGGGGGCCTCCGGCGCCCCTCCTAATGGACCGCACTGCGCTGGCCGAACCCCCGCTCCTCGAACCGGCAAAGCCGGCTTCTCGTCGCCGCCTCGCCGGCAACGCTCGAAATGTTCGGCCCAGAGGTCGACGGCCTTCAGCTGTTCGACGGTGATGAGCCCCGAGCGGAGGCCGTCGTCCAGATCGTGATGGCAGTAGGCGATCTCGTCGGCGAGATCCACGATCTGGGCCTCCAGGGTCGGGTGTCCCTTCTTTTTGAACTTCACCTGCGGCGAGTCGTAGGGCGACACGTGCTTGGCGATCCCCTCGCGGACCTCGTAGGTCAGGTTGAGCCCGGGAAACGCGGGATAACGGTGCTCCAAGAGCGTCACGATCCTGAGGCTTTGCCGGTTGTGCTCAAAACCGCCGTGCTCCTTCATGAGCCGGTTCATCACGTCCTGGCCCGAATGACCGAAGGGCGTGTGCCCGAGGTCATGGGACAGGATCGTCGCCTCGGCGAGCTCCTCGTTCAGGCGCAAGGCGCGGGCGATCGTGCGCGCAATCTGGGCGCCTTCGATCGTGTGCGTGAGCCGCGTCCGATAATGGTCGCCCTCGTGAAAAACGAAGACCTGCGTCTTGTACTCCAGTCGCCGGAAGGCCGTGGAATGGATGACCCGGTCGCGGTCCCTCTGAAAGGCCGTGCGGTAGGGATGCTCCGGCTCCTTGTGCTCGCGGCCCTCGGACGCCGCGCTCATCATCGCGTACGGGGCCAGGACCTGGTTTTCCAGTTTTTCGTAGTCTTCGCGCGTTCTCAAAGGACCCCCAATTGTTTGTGCATTTGCGGAATCACCCGGACGTCCTTCAAGGTCTTCTGCGCGATCGTCTGCCACTCCGCGAGTTGTTCGACGGCGGGCACGGCCCGGAAGCGCGCGAACGCCGACGCGGGCTGAAGGACGAACGGGGTCTCCGGAGCCACCGAGGCGACAAGGTCGACGGCACGCCGAAGATCCTCGATCGAGGTTTCGGAACTGACCACGGCCTTCACGTACAGCTCCTTGCCCAAAGCCGCCTTGAGGAACGCCTCGTGCTCGCGCCACCACGGGTGCATGCCCGTGACCGAGGGAAACTTCACGTCCATCGCCACGATGTCGACCCACTCCGCGATCTCCCGGAATTCCGAAAAGTGAACGCCGGCTGTCTCGAGCAGCACGAGGAACCGGGGACGGACCGTGGGGAGCCATTCGCGCAAGAAGGCCGCCTTCTGGAGTGGCTCGCCCCCCGTGACGGAGAGGACCCTTTCGCCGAATTCGCCGATCTGTTCGTTCAGCAGTTCGACGCTTAGTGGATTCGGTAGGTTCCGGAAACGCCTGGAGAATGGGGGAGACTCGACGCGGCAGAATTTATTGACGACGAAACTCGCCGGCGTGTCGCAGAACTTGCAGGACAATTCGCAGTCCTGGAAACGGACGAAGAGATGCCGCTCTCCCACGCGAGGGCCCTCTCCCTGGAGGGAGGAAAAAATCTCGATGATGGGGGCTTGGACGGCCATGTTAGGCAACCGGCCTGACTTTGGCGCGCGCCTCACCGACGGTCTTGATCTCGTCGCGAAAGCTTTCGAGCAGGGCGCGCGCGAAGTCCGCGGGGTCGATCTTGTAGTCCGCCAAGCCCTTCGTCCGGACCGGCGTGCCTTCGCTCACGATGTTGATTCCAAAGTGGAAGAGAGTGGAGACGGGTGAAGCGGTGGCGATGGAGACCGAGAGCTTCGCCCCCTCGTCGTAGAGGTCGTTGCCGCCGCGGACGATGGCCGGCTTGCCCGTCCGGAAGATGAGCTCTTGCTGGGCGAGGCTGACCAGGAGGCGTTGCCTCAGGATCGTTTGGGTCAGGTCTGGCCCGAAGAATTCACCGATGAAATGAAGCATGCTTTTGCTGAAGATCGGTTTGCTCTCGCGGACGTCGACCAAATCCACCATGCGATCGACCGGAACGTCGCAGCCTCCCGAGAAGGCCACGACGGAATCGCCGAGGAGACCGAAGGTCCTGAAGATCCAGTGGGGCTTCAATTGCGAGCCGTCGTAGTCGCCGGGATCGCCGGAAAAGAGGATGTTCACGCGGCGTTCCCCAAACCCGCCTCCCGGAAGGCGCGTTGGGCCCGCAAGCAAGACTCGCAAGCCCTGCAGGGTGCATCGCCGCCTTCATAGCAAAACCAGACGTCGTCGGGCGAGATGCCGAGTCTCTTCGCTTGCGCGGCGATTTCGCGCTTGCTCCATCCCAGCGTGTAACTGGTCACGCGCACCTTTGAGAGGGTCGAGAACCAGAAAAAGTCGTCGGCGGAACGGACGAAGGCCGCGCTGTTGTCGGGGAAGGTCACGCCTTCCTCCGCGTTGAATCCGGTGACGAGGACCTCGGCTCCGAGCGATTCTGCGAAGCTGGCGGCGATGTTCAGAAACAGTCCGTTCCGGTTCGGTACCCAGACGGCTTCGGCCGATTTGCGGCCCCGGACGGGGTCGTCCAGGTCCTTTTCACGGACGGCCGGCAGCGGCTTCCCGGTGTTGACGAGGGAGGTATGCGTCAGTTCCTTGAGCCACGGCAGGACGAGGGTCTTGTGAGGGACATTGAGACGTTCCGCCGTCCGCCGGGCGGCCATCCTTTCGCGTTCGGCGGCCCTTTGTCCGTAGTCAAATGTGAGGGCGAGGACGGGTTCGGTTTCACGGACGGCGAGTTGCGACGAGACCGTCGAATCGAGACCGCCGGACAGGATGAGGATGGACTTGGGCTTCACGCGCAAGCCCTAACAAGCCGCGAGGGAAAAGATCAAGGGGGGGAAAAACGACACCGTCCCTTATTTCCCCAAGGGAAATAAAGGACGGTGCGAGGGAGGCGGACAAAGTCCTTCTTAAGCAGCTTTCCGCGTCAGCTTGTTCACGCGGCTTTCCAGACTGGTGATCTTACGGGAAAGTTTGATCACCTCGGACTGGTTAGGGATGCTCAAGATGGACAAGACTTGATCCTTGGTGTTGAGGGCCGTGGCCTTGGCTTTTGCCAAGAGCTCACTTGTATTCAGGCGGTCGATCAGATCGTCCAAGTTCTTCTTGGCCTCGCGGATGATCTCGTCGCGGTTGAAATGGCCCGGAAGGATCTGAATCTCCCGTGCGCGTGCGATCACGTCCTCGGCAAGTCGGCGAAGATCCTCGGTCTTGTCGCTGGCGACCGAAGCCAATCCTTCGCTGCGGACTTGGTCGATGATGGCCGCGATCCCTTTCTTGATGTCCCGGGATGACTGTTCCGCCCTTTCGACGAAACGTCGAACAACCTTCTCCGTCTCCACTTCAAGCTTGGAGAGAAGATCGGCGATGCCTTCAAACTTGCGAGGAATCGCTCTTGAAGCCTTTGCAATTGTGGCTCGCTTGCGCCGGGTAGCCATACGCTGCCTCCTTCTTTCGGAATCTTGTTTGTTTTCTTTGAGAGTGCCATAGCGAAGGCTGATCCGAATTCATCGGCTCAAACTTCGCTCTGTCACTCAAACCCTTTATGACTGACGCAGTACAGCTAACACGGTGCATTAAAGTCTGTCAAACTCTTTTTTGATGCACTGCGTTATTGAGAGGAGATTTTCCATAAACACAATGTAATTTCAATCACTTGGCTCAATTAATTTTATTTTTAATTGAATGGTCGACTGACCGTTCCAGTGATTGATTTGAGGGCAAAAGGCGACCTCGTGGCTTGGAATTTTTCGAGCGGTCTCCAGATAGTGGCCCCAGTCAAAACCGATACTCTCGAGACGGATTCCGTTTTGACGGAGAACGGCCTTGAGATGGCCTTTCCGCGCGCCCCCGGAAGCGCCGACGACGCGGCAACCTTCCAGAGCGACGCCTGAAACGAGAAAAACAGGTTCGGGGTTTCCCGGGCCGAATGGTTCCAGACGGGCGAGATCGCGCACGAGGGGGGCGTCGACTTGGTTCAGGGGCAGGTTTGCGTCCGCTTCGATGACGGGACGACGTTCGTCCCACAGCGTTCGCACCTCCCGGTCGAACGCCCTTGAAAATTCATCGAGTCTGCCGGCTTCGAGCGTGAGGCCGGCCGCGGCGGCATGCCCACCGAACTTCAACATCAAGGATTCGATGCGCTTGAGCGGCTCGTAGACGGAAAAGCCGGGAACGCTCCGGGCGGATCCCTTGGCCTCCCGTCCGTCGTCTCCGAGAGAGAGAGCGATGGCCGGGCGTCCAAAACGCTCCGTGAGCTTTGCCGCCACGATGCCCACGACGCCCAAGTGCCAGCCCCGTCCCGCGGCGACCAAACCCTTGCGGTCGGCCTGCGTCTCCTCAATCTGGAGGAACGCCTCCCGCGTCACCTTTTCCTCGATGGATTGCCGCTCGCGGTTCAACTCCTCCAGGCGGTTCGCGAGGACGGCGGCCTCCTCGGCTTTTTCCGAAAGGAGGAGGTCGAGGGCGATTTTCGGATCGGCCAGACGCCCGGCCGCGTTGATACGGGGAGCGAATCGAAAGGCCACGTGGGTGACGGAAACGGGAGACGCGACGGCGGCGGTCTCTCGAAGCGCTTGAAGCCCGGGGCGCAGGGTAGCGCCCAATTCCTCGAGTCCGTGCCGGACGATCAGCCGATTCGTGCCCGTGAGCGGGACGACGTCCGCGATGGTCCCCAGGCAGGCCAGATCCAGATACCTCTTAAGATTCGGCAGGGGGGAAATTCCTTGTTCGCGGCACCTCGCGCGGAAGGCCATCAGGAGGAGAAAGACCAGCCCCGCCGAAGCGACGTCCCGCTCGGCAAACCGTGAATCCGTCCTCTTGGGGTTGACCAGGGCCTCGACGGGGGGCCATGCGTCGGCGGAGGGCGTCTCGTGGTGATCGATGACGATGACGTCGACGCCCAGTCTCCTCAGGTGTGAAATCTCCGCGGCCGACTTGGTGCCGTTGTCGACGGTGATCAGGAGGTCCGGTTTTTCGGCGGCGATCTTGAGCACCGCCCTTTCGGTCAGTCCGTAGCCCTCCTGCATGCGATGAGGCAGGAGAGGACGGACCGGCAGGCCGATCTCGCGAAAATAAGCCGCCAGCTGGGCCGTGCCCGTGATGCCGTCGACGTCGTAGTCGCCGAAGACGGCGATTTTCTCGCGCTTCACGTGAGCCTTCATCAGGCGATCGACGGCGCGGTCCATATCGGGAAGAGCGAAGGGATCCGGAAAATCGGCCAGGGAGCCGTCCAGAAAGAGCCGGACGTCTTCGGGACGGCTGAGGCCGCGCTTCAGAAGCAAACGCGCCACCAGCGGATGGAGATCGAAAAGCCGCTCAAGATCCGGCCCAAGGGCTGTTTCGTCGGGGTGCGGAGGAGAAAGTCTCCAAGACACGAATCACGCGGCGCTTTTCTGGGACGCCTTTTGAAGCGAGGGCCATTGCTCGTGCAAGGCGATATAGACGGGACAGGCGACCGAGAAGGTGGAGTAGACACCGGTAATGACGCCGATCATCATGGCGAATCCGAAATTCTGGAACTCGCCCTCGCCGAAGAAGTACATGAGAACGACGACGATGAAAACGGTGAGCGAGGTGATGATCGTTCGCGAGAGCGTCTCATTGAGGCTCAAGTTCACGATGTCTCGAAACGACATTTTCGTGAGGCCCTTGGCCAAATTTTCCCGGACACGGTCGTAGACGACGATCGTGTCGTTGATGGAGTAACCGACGATGGTCAAAAGGGCGGCGACGACGGTCAGACTGACTTCGCGACCGGTCAGGGCGAAGCCTCCGACGGCGAGGATGACGTCATGAGCGAGAGCGATGATGGCCCCCGGAGCGAAGGCGAAATCGAAGCGGTACCCGATGTAGACGAGCATCAACAGCCAGGAGACGACGAGGGCGAGCTGGGCCTTCTTCCTTAGGTCGGCTCCCGCCTTGGGGCCGACGGTTTCATTCTTTTCCAGGGTCGTGTCCTTGCCCAAACCCGCCTTGAGGTCGTCGGTGATCTTTTGGACGAAGGCCTCGTTTTCGTCGACCTTCTCGATCTTGACCATCAGGCGGTTTTCCTCGGGCTTGCCCACTTTCTGAACGGAGAAGCCCTCCACGTGCGCCGTCTCCAGGATGCGACGCACATCTCCTTCGGAGACCGGCGCGGAGAACTGATATTGAAGCTTCGTGCCGCCCTTGAAGTCGGTGCCGAAATTCAGCCCCTTGGTCGCGATGAAATAAAGACTGAGAAGGACCGTGATCGCCGAAAAGGCCACGAAGTACCAGCGGCGTTTGACGAACGGGATGTGAAAGTTTGCCAGTTGAAACATAGTTTTATACCGACAGTTTCTCGCGCTTCAGTCCGAAGAGGACGCCTTCCTGCAGGACCCTGGTGACGAATATGTTGGTGAACAGAGTCGTGCTGATTCCGATCATGAGCGTCACGGCGAAGCCGCGGATGGGGCCGGTGCCGAACTGATAGAGAACCAGGCCGGCCAAGAACGTGGTGATGTTCGAGTCGAGGATGGCGCTCATGGCGTTGCTGTAGCCCTCCTGAAGGGCCGTACGGGCCGATTTCCCGGCGCGCAGCTCCTCGCGCATGCGCTCGAAAATAAGAACGTTGCCGTCCACCGCCATGCCGATCGTCAGGACGATGCCCGCGATTCCCGGAAGCGTCAGCGTCGCTTGGAAGAGGGCGAGGCAGGCCAGGAGGAACATGATGTTGATCCCGAGCGCGATATCGGCCAGCAGCCCGGATATGCGGTAATAAAGGATCATGAAGAGGACAACGAGCAGGGCGGCGATGAGCGAGACGCGTATGCCTTTTTCGATGGAGTCTCGTCCCAGCGACGGCCCGACCACGGTCTTGGTCAGCTCCTTGAGACGCGCGGGCAGGGCTCCTTCGCGGAGCACCAGGGTCAAGTCCTCCGCCTCTCTCAGGATCGTCTGATAATCGATGCCTCCCAGCGTGATCTGTGCCTGGCCGCTGGGGATTTCGCTCTTGATGACGGGGGCCTTCGACACCCCGCCGTCGAGGACGATCGCCAACCGCTTGCCGACGTTCGCCTTGGTCAGCTCTCCGAAGAGGCGGGTTCCCAGCTGGTTGAACGTGAGGCTGACGTAGGGCTCGTTGTCATGCACTTGGACTTGGGCGTTCTTGAGCATTTCGCCCGTGACTTCGGTTTTCCGCTTGAGCAGGTAAGGAACGCCTCCCGAAACCTTTTTGGTGACGGGATCGTACTGCACTTCGTAGAGGATCTCCGCGTCTTCGGGAATCTTGCCCTGCAGCTGTTGATTGATTTTCGTGACGATTTCTTCCGTGTACCCTTCCGGGAGACTCAGCTCGGCGCGCGCGTCGGACACGAGCTTGCGGACTTGGGCATCGGCGACGCTCTCGTCGACGAGGCGAAATTCAAGACGGCCTGACTTTTTGATCAGATTGAGCGCCCGCTCGGGATCCGTTTGTCCCGGCAGTTCGATCGAAATCCGGTTGTTTCCGAGGCGGACGATCGTGGGCTCGGAGACTCCGTAGCGGTCGATGCGGTGGCGGATGGTTTCGAGAGCCTGTTTCACCGCCTGGTCCTTGGTCCTGTCGTTGAATTTTTCGTTGAAGGCGAACAGGATGGTCTTGTCCGCTCTTTGGTCCCGCTTCTCTTCGAGCACCGTGTTGTAGTTCTCGCGGGCCCACGCCATGAAGGCGTCCCTGTCCTCTTCCTTCTTCAGGGTGACCTTGATGTCCGTGGTATTGGGGACATGGTCGACGGCCTCGGGAACGAAGGGTTCCTTCTCCGTCAGCCTCATGATCTCGCCCGCGGTCAGGTCGGCGCGGTTCTTGAGGGCGTCCGCGAGCTCGACCTCCACCTCGGCGTAGATGCCGCCCTGGAGATCGAGTCCCAGCTTGATGACTTCCTTGGGAAAAAGTTTCACGTACCAGGGCGGTTCCGATTGGTTTTTTTCCGCTTCTTCCCGGACCTGGTCAAAATGGGCGAGTGTCGGCGTGAGCACGTAGGCCGAGACGAGGATGAAAGCCAGGGTGAGGAGGGTCAGGTTTCGCCAGTTGTGGGGCATGGACATGGGTATTCCGGATGGATCAGGCGGCGGCCGACGTTTTCACGAGGGCCACCTGCTGCTTGTCCATCTTGATGCGGACGTTGTCGGCGATCTCGAGGGTCACGACGTTGTCGGCGATACCGTGGACCCGGGCATGGATGCCGGCGCTCGTCACGACCTCGTCGCCTTTCTTGAGGTTGTTGACCATCTCCTGCTGCTTCTTCCGCTGCTTCTGCTGGGGGCGGATCATGAGTAAGTAGAAGATCACGAAGACCAAGATCATCGGCAGGAACATGCCGAGGCTTCCGAGCGGTCCTTGTTGCGGATTCCCGCCGCTAGCCGTCTGCGTCTGTGCCTGCGCGATCCCGTAAAAAAGATTTTCGAAATTCATCATAACGTCCCCCGCGGATCGCCTCTCTCGCGCCTTTGAGAAGAGACAGAAAGTAATGAAGGTTGTGCGTCGTATTGAGCCTCGCGGAGAGGATCTCCTTGGCGAGGTACAAATGACGGAGGTAGGCCCTACTATACCGCCGACAAACCGGGCAAGCACATTCTTCGTCGATGGGCCCCGGATCTTCCTTGTATTTGGCGTGCCGGATCTCGACCGTTCCGAAGCGCGTGAAGAGCTGGCCGTTCCGGGCGTTCCGGGTGGGGACGACGCAGTCGAACATGTCGTAGCCGTATCCCACGAGCTCGACCAAGTCCTCCGGAAGCCCGATGCCCATCGCATACCGGGGGAACTCGTCCGGGATGTGAGGGGCGGATTCCGCGGCCATCTCATAAAGCAGCTCTTTGGGCTCACCGACGGAGAGGCCGCCGACCGCTAGTCCATCGAATCCGCCTGAGACGGACTTCATTTCGAGAAGCCGCTCGGCGCACTCCTTGCGGAGGTGTTTGTAGACACTGCCTTGGACGATCCCGAATAATTGGGATCTCGCGTCCGGGCGAAGACGAGGTTCGCCCCTACGGAAATAATCCACCGACCGTTTGGCCCATTCGAGGGTCAGCTCCATCGACTGGCGGGCGTCGGATTCCTCGACGGGGTAGGGCGTGCACTCGTCCAAGACCATGAGGATGTCGGAGCCGAGCGCCTCTTGCACCTCGATCGCCCTTTCCGGCGTGAGAAAGTGCGTGTCCCCGTCGATGTGCGACTGGAACTCGACGCCGTCCTCCTTGAGTTTGCGCAGCTTCGAAAGGCTGAAGACCTGGAACCCTCCGGAATCGGTCAGGATCGGGCCGTTCCAGCCCATGAACTTGTGGAGGCCGCCAAGCCTGCGGATCGTCTCGTGTCCGGGCCTGAGCATCAGGTGGTAGGTGTTACCGAGGATGATTTCCGCTCCGAGGGCGGTCAGCTCGTCGGGGGTCATGGCCTTGACGGTGGCGTAGGTCCCGACCGGCATGAAGACGGGGGTCTCGAAGGAGCCGTGAGGGGTCACGATCGTCTTGATTCGCGGTTGAGGCACCGTGGCCGTTTAGCCGAGAATGTTTTGGGAAACAAGGTTAGGAATCGGAGAAATCGCGGTACGCCTTGAGGACCCGGCCCTGATAACCGCCCTCGGGGACCGGGCGGCCCTTGTAGTTCCTCTCCACGGACGTCGGTCCCGCGTTGTAGGCCATGAGGGCCTTTTTCACGTCGCCCTGGAACAGGATCAGGAGCTTCGAGAGGTAGTGCACGCCGACCCGGATGTTGAAGGCGTGGCTGGAGAGGAGCCTGTCGCCGTCCTGGGGGTTGATGCCCAATTCCGCCGCCACGTCCTTCACGACGATCTTGCGGACCTGCATGAGGCCGTAGGCATGGGCGTTCGAAATCGCCTTGGGGTCGAACGTGCTCTCCACCTTCATGACGGCCAGGATCAGCATCGGGTCGATCTGGTAGGTCTCGGAGAGGACCGAGACCGTTTGGGCCACTTCGGTGCGCGTCCGTTCGTCCAAACTCTGGGCGGCCGTCTTGAGTACCGAGACCACCCGCACGTCCGCCAGGTTCTTCCGCTTCACGACGAAAGACATCGGCAGGATGGTCCCAACCGCGATCGCCAAAAAGACGAGGTTTTTAAGGCTTTTGTGCATCATGGGGGATCTAAGGAGCAAACGGGGTGCCGGAGGGGGGGATTAGGCTAAGTCTTTGAAATCATTGAATCATGCTTGGCATGCGTGCCAAGGGCATGGGTACAAAAGGCCGCCCTATCGGGGGGACAAATCCCTTTACAAGTTCCCGTCTCCATTCGATAAATGAAGGAATGACTTCCCACTTGAAACCCGATGCCTTTGAACCGGGACAGATCGTGCGTAAAAGTTTCGGACTCCGGAAGGAGATTCAGGACGACCTGGTCCGGGATTATTACAGCGACATCATTCAGAGGATCATCGCGGCCGGAAACACGTATACGGAAAAGGACGTCACCTTCCACTTGGCGAGCTCCTTCGGCTTCTGTTACGGCGTCGACCGCGCCGTCGAGATGGCCTATGAGACGAAGGAGCGTTTTCCGGACCGCCGCATCTTTCTGACCGCTCAGATCATCCACAATCCCCGCGTGAACCAGAACCTCCAGGAGATGGGCGTGAGCTTTCTCAAGGAGGAGGACTATCACACCGTCCGGAAGGACGACGTGGTCATCCTGCCCGCCTTCGGGGCGACGTCCTCGCAGATCCTCACGCTCAAGGGGCGGGGATGCGTCCTGGTGGACACGATCTGCGGTTCGGTCCTGAACGTGTGGAAGCGGGTCGAGAACTACGCGCAGGAAGGTTTCACGGCCGTCATTCATGGCAAGTACTATCACGAGGAGACTCAGGCCACGAGCTCGCGTCTTCTGGGCTATGAAGGCGGCAAGTACTTGGTCGTCCTCAACATGGCGGAAACCAAGACCGTCTGCGACTACATCCGCAACGGCGGGAATCCGAAGGAGTTTTTGGAAAAATTCTCGAAACAGGTCGCGCCGGGGTTCGATCCGGACAAGGACCTCCAGAGGATCGGACTGGCCAACCAGACGACGATGCTCATGAGCGAGTCGCTCGCGATCGCCGAGAAGCTCAAGCAGGCGATGCTCGACCGCCACGGGGCCGACTACGTCGCGCGGCACTTCAAGAACTTCGACACGATCTGCAGCGCGACGGAGGACCGCCAGAACGCCATCGTGGAGTTCAAGGACAAGGCGTTGGACCTGATCATGGTGGTGGGGGGCTACAACTCGAGCAACACGAACCATCTGGCCAAAATGGCGGCGTCGTTCACGCGGGCTTACCACATCGAGGACGCCGACGGCATCGTCTCCGAGAGCGAAATCCGCCACAAGCCGTTCGGGCAGTTCGACACCGTCGTCACCAAGGACTGGCTCCCCGCCGGCCCTCTCAGGGTCGGTCTGACTTCGGGCGCTTCGACTCCGAATCAGGTTTTGGGGGAAGTGGTCGAGAAGATCCTGTCGTTCCGCTAGGGGGAGACGCGATGATCTCCCGTCGCGTCTTCATAGCGTTGTCCGCCGGGATTCTTTTTTTGTCGTGCGCCGCGCTCGTCCGCTTTCTGACCGCCCCGCGCAATCTTTTTCAAAACCCATCTTTTGAACAGGGACGGTCCGCATGGACCTGGCGGGTGGACAGCCCTTCTTGGAGCGATTTCGAGATCACGGACGAGAGGGCCCATCAGGGCCGGCATTCCGCGCATCTTCGATTGAAGACGATGCCCCCTTCTCCCGTGGCGCAGATCTGGGGGGGTCATCCAGGTCCCGGCGGTTCACCGGATGCCCGGGGAGTTGAGCTTCTGGTATCAGGTGGAAAACTGGCGCCCGGCGGCCGGCAAGCAGTACGCGCAGGCGGTGGTGATGGTTCATGACAAGGGTCTGCTCGCGACCATCGGGGAAGAAACGCTTCAAATCCGATATATTCTGGCCGGTCTGGACGGTCCGCCCTACGAGAAGGTGCGCAACGCGAGGTATCTGATGGCCGGGTCCCGGGAGCCGCCCCAGGAGGGATGGCTGCGTTTCCGGACAAACGTGAAAGAGGACTTTCTCAAGGTCTGGGATTTCTCCCCGAAATCATTTGATAAGATCGAATTCTTCTTCGAGGTCCGTTATGACGACCCGATCCCTCCCGGTCAGTCCGCGGATGCCGACGTCTATTGGGACGATTTCTTTCTGAGCCGCGAGTGATCGCTCCGTCGTGAAAAAAACCGGACGGGGCCATGGGGAAGCGGTCGAGAAGGTCCTGTCGTTCTGTTAGGGCGTTCCGGAAGGCTCGTGGATTGTCACCACTTTGGCCTCAACGGTGCCCGCGGTCGTCACGGGGCCTTTCACATGCGCCACCTTTTCTGCACAAAGGCCCATGACGAGATTTCGGCATTGCTGTACGAGGTAAAAATTATACATCGCTTTTTCGGGAACGCTCTTGTCGTAGAGACCGTTGATCCTCGAGCTTCCAAAGTTGACGCGGACACGGAAACGGGCCGCCCCGTTATCTGCGGAAAGGTCGGCCACGCAAAAATCGGCCATCTCCTTCAATGTTGACGGGGGCCAGACGCGGGCCTCGATGCGAATCGGGGGTCCTTCCGCGATGCACGCCTCCGGTTCGCTGCAGCCGACAGTGCCCATCGGCAGAAGATTGAGTGCGGCCTCGTCAATGCGGGATAATGTAACGATTTGAAGTAGGGCAACCCTTTGGTCTGCCGTCGGACCCCAACTCTTGATAGTCGCCGCGATCTTGGCCGGAATCTCCGCTTCGACGGCATGTTCCAAGGCATGACAGACGACCTGTAGGGGCATCGTATAATCCTCATCTTCCGGGAAACGTTGGGAAAATGGGACAACGATTTCTACGGTCTCCGTTGACCCGTCGTACAAGGGAGCAGACGCCTGGAAGACCGCCTTGCAGGCCACCTCCGCTATCTTGTTGTACCTGAATTGGTCGACGATGTTGTCTCCGGAGACGAAGGATTTGAACGTACCGGTTAGGTTCAGTGGGGGATAGGTTGGAGGCGAAATAGGTTCGGCAATGCGAAGATCGGTGAAGACTCGGATTTGATCGAACCACGTCCTTATGGGCGGCGCTCGAAGCTCGGATGGGATCCATGATAGAAGGCAGCCCAAGGCGAACACAGTGAAAAGTCGATTGTTTTTCTGATACATTTAAAAACTCTATCACTATTTTGTAGGGACATCAAACAATCAGCATGCAATCCCCATACGAGAACAGCCGGTAGCGCTCCCGAATGGCCTCTTCGTAGGCCGAGAGGATGAATTCCCGGCCGGCGAAGGTGGCGACCATGACGAGCACCGTCGAACGGGGGCGGTGGAAATTGGTGAGGAGGGCATCGACGATGCGGAAGTCGTAGCCGGGGGTGATGAACAAATGGGTGATGCCGTGCTTGGGGGCGAACACAAGGTTCGCCCCTACGGCGGCCCACGATTCCAGCGCCCTCACCGCCGTCGTCCCCACGGCGATCACGCGGCGGCCTTCCTGTTTGGCCCGGGCGACCGCCTCGGCCGTCTCCGGCGGGATGTCGAAGGCCTCCCCGTGCATCGGATGGCCCAGCACGTTTTCGGATCGGATCGGCTTGTAGGTGTCGAATCCGACCTGCAGCGTCACGAAGCGGGTTTCGACGCCCAGCGCGCGGATTTTTTCCAGCATCTCTTCGCTGAAGTGGAATCCAGCCGTCGGGGCGGCCTTGGAGCCGGGGACCGCGCCGTAGACCGTCCGGTAACGTTGAAAATCCACTTCGGTGAAGTCCTCCGCCTTCTTTCTCTTGATGTAGGGGGGCAGGGCGGGGACGCGCCTTCCGTCCAACTCCACCAGGTCGGCCAAGGCGTTGTTCATCACGAGCACGTCCCCGGCGCGCAAAAAGGAGGGGAGGTCCGAGAAGGTCCTGTGCTCCCAGCGCCTTTCCGTCCGGTCCAAGACCATCATCCGCGAGTCCTCGCGCCGGGGGAGTGGATGCTGCGCGACGAGTTCCTTGGGGAATTGAAAATCGAAAAGGGAAACGTCCATCACTCGCTTTTCTCGAGATCCTGGAGAATTCTTTCCTCGGTGGAGGGGTGGGCGGCGATGTTCCGCGACATGGGGACAATCTCGGCGCCGGGATAATAGAATTCGAGGATCTCCCGGTAGGACTTGCCCTGCCCGGCCATCGCCTTGGCGCCCCACTGGCAGAGGCCCACGCCGTGGCCGGAGCCGCGGCCCTCGAAGACGACGTCCCCTCCTTCGGAGGAGACCTCGAAGAGCGTGCTCTTGATGTTGACATAGCCGATCGCCGCCCGGAAATCAGCCCCCGTCATGGTGAAAGCACGCGCCTTAGGGCCCGGAGCCCCGACGGCTATCGAGACGACCCGTCCGGATTCGTCGCGGTCCGGTACCGAGATCGTCCACTCCTCGGGCATCTCGTGTCCGGCCTCCCGGAGGCGGGACTCAAGCTCGCTTCTCGGAATGCGGTAGGTCCAATGGGCGGGAGGGCACGAGGCGCAGTAAGGATCGTCGTGGATTTGCAGGACGGGTTCGGGATGGGCGCCCGGCCAGACGCGCGAGGCGCGCTCGCTCTTTCCGCCGCAGCAGCTGTGAAAGAAGGCTTGAATCAGCTTCCCGCCGTATTCCAGGGTTTCCCCCTCGGTTTCCAGGACGGCGCGGACGATCGATTTGGCGTGGCCTTCGTCGCTCTCGAACACCTGGTCGCTTGTGTCGGCCAGGACGTCGAACTGCGCGTCCCGGGGCTTCTGTTTCCGGTAGAGGACATACGTCCGGGCCGCGACGGCCTGCGCCTTCAAGGCCTCCTTGGGCCAGCTCGCGTGGACCTCCTTTTCCAGGACGCCGGCGACGTAGCGTTCGAGCGGAATTTCGCGCAAGTGGAGCTCGTCGTTCCTCATCTGACCCACGCGGACGGGTTCTCCGAGGGAAGGCGCCTGGGGAGCCGCGCATCCGCCTGAGACGGAAAGAACCGCCAAAAAGGCCGCGACGAGGAGGAAGGGCCGGGAAGACATGACGCAGGTATTCAGCAATTCCCCCTGGAATTCTAGCGGATTTTAGGGCCATGATGCATGAAATGTCTTCCCTCCCGCTCCTAGTCCTTGCGGCGATCCTCCTCACTTCGGCGGCGTTTCTCTTGTTGTGGCGCTTTTTCGTGAGCCGTCCCCTGCAGAAATTGATCGACCTCATGGCCGAGGCCCCGTCGAAGAATTTTCTCATACGGGCTCCCAAGAAGGGCGACGGGGTGATCGGGCGCCTGTACCAGGGCTTCAACCGCCTGCTCGAACGCATCACCACGCTGGACGCCTTCAAGCTGGAGTCGGAGCGGCAGCTCATCATGGTGCAGGAGGAGCTCAAGTACAAGCAGGCCCTCGAGGAAAAGAGCCGGATCATCGAGGAGACCAACCGGACACTCGAGGCCCGCCTGAAGGAACTTCGTCTCCTGGACGGATTCTCACAACAGGTGAGCGCGACGCTCGAGGTCGACGAGTTGTACAACGTCGTCGAGCGGTTCATCGGGGACCATCTCGGCTTCCACGAGTTCGTCCTGCTCGTCCTGGAGGACGAGCAGGGAGGGGCGTCCAAGCTGGTGGTCAAGGTGGCGCGCGGCTTCCGGGACGAGAAACGCGTGCTTGGCATGAGCTTCCGGGAGGGAGAGGGCATTACGGGTCGCGTCCTGCAAAAGGGCGAGATGACTTACATCCCGGACACGCGCCACAGCGAGGGGTACCTGTATTACAAGGGCGAAAAACAGGAGGATGGTTCGTTCCTCTCGATGCCGCTCCTCTTCAAGAAAAAGGTGGTCGGAGTCCTCAACATGTTCCGGAAGGAGGCGGACGCCTTCTCGCCGGAGGAAATCCGATTCCTCAACACGCTGACCGTCGAGCTGGCCATCGCGGTGGTGAACGCCAAGCTGTACTCGAAGACCCGCGAGCTCTCCGTCCGCGACGAGCTGACCCAGCTCTACAACCGGAGGCACTTCCAGCAAATCCTTCCCCTCGAGATCAAGCGTTGCCAGCGCTTCAAGAGGTCCCTCTCGCTTCTCATGATCGACATCGATTATTTCAAGAAATTCAATGACCGTTACGGGCACCTGGCGGGGGACGAATGCCTCAAGGAGTTTGTCCGGGTCGTGAACGCGAGGATCCGCGAGGTGGATTTCTTCGCCCGTTTCGGGGGCGAGGAGTTCGTGCTGATCCTGCCCAACGCGGCCAAGGCGGACGGCGTCGTCGTTGCGGAGAAGATCGCGGGGCTCGTCCGGGAGCACGCGTTTAAGGAAGGGGAACGCTTGACCGTCAGCATCGGCGTCGCGGCCTATCCGGACGACGCGAAAACGGTCGAGGAACTGATCGACGCGGCGGATATCGCCCTCTACGAAGCGAAAAACGGCGGCAGGGACAGGGTTTTCGTCTACGGAGACCTCACGACGACATCTTCAGCAGCTCAATGACCTTCTTCAGGTCCTCCCAGCACGGTTTCTTCATGTTGGGATTCCGAAGCAAGAAGGCCGGATGGTAGGTCGGCATGACCTGAAGGCCCTTCCAATCCTGAAAACGACCGTGAAGGGACATGATGCCGGTCTTGGTCTTCAAGAGCGTCTGCGTGGCCAGGTTGCCCAGGGTGATGACGACCTTGGGCGCGACTGCCTCGATCTGCTTTAGAAGAAAGGGCATGCAGGTCTCCACCTCGTCCGGCTCGGGGTAGCGGTTGTCGGGCGGGCGGCACTTGACGATGTTGGCGATATAGACCTCCGAGCGCTTCAGCCCCATCGCCTCGATCATCTTGGTGAGAAGCTGCCCCGCGCGTCCCACGAAGGGTTCGCCCTGCAGGTCCTCGTCGCGGCCCGGGCCTTCACCGACGAACATGAGTTTCGCGTTGGGGTCGCCGACGCCGAAGACGATGTGGGTGCGTCCGGAGCAGAGTTTGCAGCGCTTGCAATCGCCGATTTCGTCCCGGATCGCCTTGAGAGGGGCGGCATGATCGGCGGCGGGTGAAGGGGTTCTCTCGACGGGTCTTGCAACGGCGGCCTTCTTGGGTCGGCGGCGAAGCTCATCGACGCCCATATCGACGAGATTTTCCAGCCGCGTCTTAAGGGCCCGGATTTCGGTTTGCTTCGAGGACATCGATTGTCTACCCTTATCTTGTGAAACTTGCGGTCGGACTTCTGTTTTCTATCTTCTGTTTTTTCGTTTCGAGCGACGCCGTCGCTTGGGGGCCGATCACCCACGTCGATTACGCCCACGCGGCGCTGCAAGACGTATCGGCGTATGCCCCCCTGGTCAAGGAGCTTCTCTTCCGTTTTCCCTACGATTTTCTCTACGGCACGCTCGCGGCGGATATCACGCTGGGCAAGGACTACGTCGACTACGTCTATAATTGCCATAACTGGCGCGTCGGGTTCCTCATCTTCAACGAGGCGAGGGAGAAGGGGACGGAGCGCCAGCAGGCGGCGGCTTTGGGCTATCTCTCGCACCTGGCGGTCGACATCATTTCCCACAATTATTTCGTCCCTTATAAGACGATCTTCAGCTATCCCACGCGCACCCTGGGGCACGTCTATTGGGAGATGCGATTCGACGCCAAGCGTCCCAAAAAGATCTGGGACCTGGCACGGGAAATCGGAAAGATGAAGTTCCCGCACAACGACGAGCTTTTCGAGCGGATGATCCGGAGGACCCTGTTTTCGTTCAAGACCAACCGGCGGATCTTCCGGAGCGTGCTGACGCTTCACCGCCTCCGGAATTGGCATACGCTGATGGAGAAGATGCACGAGCAATCGCGCTGGAAGCTCACGGATAAGGACATCGACGATTACCGGGGGCTCGCCGTCGAGTCGGTGACGGAATTCCTGAAGGATCCCGAGAAGGCGCCCTGTACCAAGGTCGATCCGACCGGCGAGGCCAAGATTCTCTACGCCTCCGAGATGCGCGAGGATCTCAAGCGGCTCACCCGAAGAAAGCTCCTCACCGAAGAGAAGGCCTCCGATTTCCTCCGTAAAAGCAAAGAGGCCCTGAGGGGGTCGATCTACCGCCCAGGGCCTCTTCCGAGCGTCTCGGATTTTATCTGATCAGGCCGCTTCCCGCGGCACGGTGCTCGCTACGGCTCGTAAAGGTAACCAGACTGCAGCCGCCCCCGCCCTCGTTGAGGCAGGAGCTGTCGCAACCGTCGCCGTCGACGGTGTTGCCGTCGTCGCACTCCTCTCCGTCATCCACCGTCCCGTCCCCGCAGGCCGGTCCCGGAGGCGGAGGAGGGGGAGGGGCTTCTTCGATCGTGCAGTCGGAGGCGCAGCCGTCGCCGTCGGTGGTGTTGCCGTCGTCGCATTCCTCAGAACCCTCGACGGTCCCGTTGCCGCACTCGAGGCGGCAGAAGGCGTCGCAGCCGTCGGCGTTGATCTCGTTGCCGTCGTCGCACTCCTCGGGGGCCTGAACGGTCCCGTCGCCGCAGAGGTCGGCTTCCACCGCACCGATGTCGCAGCGAGCGTCTCCGTCCAGGTCGCCGTCGATGGGGCGGGGGAAGCCGCGCTGATCGAGGGTCAGAAGGACACCCGTCTCATCGACGCACCCGGCGGGATTGCCGGCGTCGATGGCGGGGCTGCCGGTGTTGGGTTCGTGGGTGAGCGTGGGCCCGCCGTTGTCGGCCAAGGTACCAAGGTCGGGGTTGACGCCGGGCTGATCGCCTGTGCCAGTCAGGCCGCAGGTGTCGTCGGAGTCGAGGTTGTAACCAAAAGAGGTGAGGGGGGCATTGCAGTCACCGCCGGCCGTGCTGTTTGCGATGATGCTGTTTTTGACGGTCAATGTTCCGCCGGCGAGAAAAACACCGCCGCCCGTGGTCGCGGCTGAGTTGTCGAGGATGGTCACGTTATGGAAATTGCCTCCACCCGTCGTGAAGATGCCTCCTCCCAGACCTCCGTTCGCCGTGTTGCCGCTCAATGTGCAATTGGTCAAATTAACGGGGGAACTCGTGGCGTTGAAAATTCCTCCTCCATCCGTGTCGGCGGTGTTGTTGCTGATCGTGCTCTCGGACAAGGAGATCATGACGGAGCTGGGGCTTGAAATGAAGGCCGCACCGCCGGGGCCCATTCCCGGATTGACGGTATTTCCGTCGAGGTTTCCTCCTGCCAGGGCGAGTGTGCCACCGCCGCCCGTGGAGTAAAAAAGGGCGCCGCCCGGCCCGTCGGCGGTGTTTCCGCTCATACTGGGACCGGTGTAGGAGAGGTCAACGGTGCCTGGGCTTGAAATGTAGGCCGCACCTCCAGGGCCTCCCGAGTTAGCCGTGTTGCCGTCGATGGTCCCCGCCAGGGCGAGCGCGCCGCCGGCGTTCGGCGCGTAAAAAAGGGCGCCGCCCGGCCCGTCGGCTGTGTTTCCGCTCATGCTGAGACCGGTGTAGGAGAGATCGAGGGAGCTTCCGGGGCCTGAGGCGGCGAAGACCGCTCCTCCGGGTCCCCCCGAGTTGGCGGTATTGCCGTCGAAGGTCCCAGCGAAGGTGACAGCGCTATCGCCGACTGTATTACTGAAGTAGATTGCGCCGCCTGGCCCGTCGGCGGTGTTTCCGCTCATGCTGGGACCGGTGTAGGAGAGGTT
This sequence comes from bacterium, assembly GCA_035454885.1. Lineage (NCBI taxonomy): Bacteria > bacterium. The sequence continues at coordinate 1,933 of DATIGE010000018.1, read as the reverse complement.
GACCGGCCCTCCGGGACCTCCCAAGACGGAGGCCGCGCCTCCGCCCCCCCCCGTGTTGGCGGTATTGCCGTCGAAGGCCCCGGCGAGGACGACCGTTCCTCCGGAGAATGACGCGTAAAAGAGAGCCCCTCCCTGACTATCGGCGGTGTTTCCGCTCATGCTGGGACCGGTGTAGGAGAGATCGAGGGAGCTTCCGGGGCCGGAGACGGCGAAGACCGCTCCGCCGGGTCCCCCCGAGTTGGCGGTATTGCCGTCGAAGGTCCCAGCGAGGGTGACAGCGCTATCGCCGACTGTATTACTGAAGTAGATTGCGCCGCCTGGCCCGTCGGCGGTGTTTCCGCTCATGCTGGGACCGGTGTAGGAGAGGTTGACCGGCCCTCCGGGGCCTCCCAAGACGGAGGCCGCGCCTCCGCCCCCCCCCGAATTGGCGGTATTGCCGTCGAAGGCCCCGGCGAGGGTGACCGTTCCTCCGGCGAATGACGCATAAAAAAGCGCCCCTCCTTGGCCATCGGCGGTGTTTCCGCTCATGCTGGGACCCGAGAAGGAGAAATCAATGGTACCGCCGATGGCGTTGGTGAGGAAGACCGCCCCTCCGGACCCCCCTGAGTTTGCCGTGTTGCCGTCGATGGTTGCCGACAGCGTGACCGTTCCTCCGGGGAGCGATGTATAAAACAAGGCCCCCCCCGATCCGTCGGCGGTATTGCCGCTCATGCTTCCCCCTAAGATCGAGACATTCACGATCCCGGTGTTAGCGACAAAGACGGCCCCTCCGGATCCGCCTCCGGCGGTCTCATTGCCATCGAGGGTGCAGTCGGTGATGCTCAACGTGCCCGACGAGAAATGGGAGATGGCACCTCCACCGCCTCCGGCCGTCGTATCGTTGTCCGAAACGGAGCAGTTGGAGAGAGTGAGGGATCCTGTGCCCAAGGTCTGAATGGCTCCACCGTTGCCGCCGCCCGGGGGCAGGCCGTTCTGAAGGGTGACGCCCGAGAGGCGGAAGGCCGGACTGCTCCCGTCCGCACCAATGTCGAAGATTCGGTCGAGGCCCCCGCCATCGATGACGGAGGTGCCGGCTCCGAGACCCGTGATCTCAAGATCGTCGACAACAACGTCGAAATCGCCGTCGGTGGCGTCGGGAACGCCCGTGTCCGGAATCGCGATGGTGATCGTGCCGGAGGGGAGGACGATGACATCGGTCCCGAAACCCGCGGCGCACGCGTCCTCGCCGGCGTTCGAGTCGGTATTGGCCGAGATGATCGCCTCGCGGAGCGTGCAATCGGCGTCGTCCGAGGGCGCGCCGTCGGCCGTGGTCGTGACCGTGATCGTGGCCGCCATCGCGTTGCCCGTGAAGCCGATGAAGGCCATGGCCATGGCCGACACAAACGGTTTTCGGAATCTCATCGCATCCCCCTTGGTTTTACTTTGGAGTTTATGAGTGTCGCATCAAACTGCAGCCCCCCCCGCCCTCGTTTAGGCAGGAGCTGTCGCAACCGTCGCCGTCTTCGAGATTGCCGTCGTCGCACTCCTCTCCGTCATCCACCGTGCCGTCCCCGCAGGCCGGGCCCGGAGGCGGCGGGGGAGGAGGGGCGACCTCCGTGGTGCAATCGGAGGCGCAGCCGTCGCCGTCGGTGGTGTTGCCGTCGTCGCATTCCTCAGAACCCTCGACGGTTCCGTTGCCGCACTCGAGGCGGCAGAAGGCGTCGCAGCCGTCGGCGTTGATCTCGTTGCCGTCATCGCACTCCTCGGGGGCCTGAACGGTCCCGTCGCCGCAGAGGTCGGCCTCCACCGCCCCGATGTCGCAGCGAGCGTCTCCGTCCAGGTCGCCGTCGATGGGGCGTGGAAACCCGCGCTGATCGAGGGTCAGGAGGACACCCGTCTCATCGACGCACCCGGCGGGATTGCCGGCGTCGATGGCGGGGCTTCCGGTGTTGGG